>CAYRXK010000074.1:9674-11122 GCA_964428265.1 uncultured Treponemataceae bacterium | reverse complement strand
CCGGCTACAACACCGACGCCGACGGCTTCGAGCGCAGCGCGCTGGAATTCCTGGGTCGCGCTGATTTCGAGGGGTTGAGGGTGACCCTGGTGGGCGCCGGCGGCGCGGCCAAGTCGGTGGCGCATTCGCTGGCGCGCCGCGGGGCGAAGTGCGTGATCCTGAACCGCACCCTGCCCACCGCGCGCGAACTGGCGCGCCGCTATGGCTTTTCCTACGGCCCGCTGGACGACCGCTCGCTGGATCTGGTCACCGAGCATTCGGACCTGATCGTGCAGGCCACCAGCGTGGGCATGCTCGGCGGCATCGCCGGCGACCCGCTGGACTGGTACGAATTCACCGGCCGCGAGGCGGTGTTCGACATCATCTACCGCCCGGAGCGCACCCAGATGCTGGAACGCGCCGAGCGGGCGGGCTGCTCGATCCTGAACGGGTACGACATGCTGCGATACCAGGCGGCGGGGCAGTTCAAGCTCTGGACGGGCGCGTTCCCGCCCAATGAATACTATGCGTAAGCGCGGCGCGCCCGCAGCGCCACACGACTGAAAAAAGGAAGTTTCGCACATGGCAAAATCCGCGTTCGTAGCGATCGCCGGGCGCCCTTCGGCCGGCAAGTCCACCCTGATGAATTCACTCTGCGGGGCAAAGGTGTCCATCGTGTCGCCGGTGCCGCAGACCACGCGCAACACGGTGCGGGGGATAGTGAACCGCCCGGCGGGGCAGCTGGTGTTCCTGGACACGCCGGGATTCCACATTTCGGACAAGAAGCTGAACCTGCGCCTGCGCGACGTGGCCCTGCACGCCTTCGGCGACGCGGATGTCATCCTGTACCTGCTGGACGCGGCGCGCGGCTCGGGCCCCGAAGAGGAAGCCCTGGCCGAGGCGCTGAAGCCCTTCGCGGACAAGCTGGTGGTGGGGCTGAACAAGTGCGACCTGGCCGGCGCCGACGCCGCGGCCGCGCGCGCCTTCGTGACGGAGCGGTTCCCGGAGGCGCCGGCCCTCGACATTTCCGCGCTGGAGAAGACGGGCCTGGACGCGTTGCTGGACGCGCTGTACGCCAAGGCCACCGAGGGGCCGGCCTGGTACCCCGAGGAATATTACACGGACCAGGAGCCGGTGTTCCGCATCGCGGAAATCGTGCGCGAAAAGGCCATCCTGCACACGCGCGAGGAGGTGCCGCACGCGCTGTTCGTGGATTACCAGGATTCGCGCCGGCTCGAGGACGGCAGCCTGGAGGCCAGCTACGACCTGGTGGTCGAGCGCGACTCGCAGAAGGGTATCCTGATCGGCAAGGGCGGCTCCATGATCAAGCGCATCCGCGAAGAGGCCGAGGCCGACCTGGACGAGCTGTTCGATTACGCGGTGCATTTGCGCCTGCAGGTGCGGGTCGACCCCGACTGGAAGCGCGACGACAAGCGGCTGGAAAGCCTGATCAACTGAATCCGATCAAC
>CAYRXK010000074.1:1442-9574 GCA_964428265.1 uncultured Treponemataceae bacterium | reverse complement strand
AATCCGACCGAGGGCGGGACGCCGGCCCCGGCCGGTCAGGTAATTTCCGGAACGGCCACTGACGCGGGCGCGGCCACTGACGCGGGCGCGGTCACGACCATAATCCCGCCGATCGACGCCTTCATTTTCGATTTCGGCAAGGTGATCACCAAGGACCCGGACCGCAGCAGGTTCACGGTCATCGCGGACCTTCTGGGGGCTCCCCACGCCGAATTCCTGCATGCCTACGGGGTGGAGCGCCACGAATACGACCGCGGCGTCCTGAGCGCCGGCGAATACTGGACTCTGGTGGCCTCGCATTTCGGCGCGCGCCTTGACCGCGCCCTGCTGGACCGCATCGTCGGCCTGGACATGGACGCCTGGTTCAACATAAACCCCGACATGGTGCGCCTGCTGCGCGACCTGCGCCCGCGCGCCGGGCGTTTGCTGCTGTTGTCCAATATCAATGTCGAGGGGAAGGCGCGGCTGCTGGACGAGTGCCGCGTGGTAGACGGATTCGACTGGCTGGCGCTGTTCGACGGCCAGGTGTTTTCCTGCGACCTGAAGCTGGTAAAGCCCGAGCGGGCTATTTTCGACCACGCGGTGGCCATGGCGGGCGTTCCCGCGGAGCGCTGCCTGTTCGTTGACGATACGATGGTCAATGTTCTGGGAGCCCGCGCGGCCGGATTGCAGGCGGTGGAGTTCCGCACGGTGGCGGAGTTCGCCGCGCAGGTGGAACCGCTGTTCGTTCAGCGCCGAGCATGACGGCGCCCCGGCGCATGGCCGGGGCGACCTTGACATATGAAGGGCGGGGGCCCGATCAGACCTGGACGACTTCCTTTACTTCGGGGACCGTCTTTTTCAGGTAGGCCTCTACCCCCATTTTCAGGGTCATGGTGGACATGGGGCAGGACCCGCAGGCGCCGGTGAGGCGCACGTTGACGGTGCCGTCGTCCGCGACGGACACGAGTTCGATGTCGCCGCCGTCGGCCTGGAGCGAGGGGCGCACGTCCTGTATGGCGAGCTTGACGCGATCTATGAGCATTGTCATCTCCTTGCGCTTGAACAATAATGACGAGGCACGGCGAGGGTCAAGGCGCGCGCGTCATCCGGGCGCGCGGCGCGGGAGGGTAGCGGTCTGTCATCGAGGTTTCCGTTCGGCGCCATCAGGCTGCACTACCTGTACGTCGACGAATACCGCTTCCCCGCCGAATGGGTGTTTCCGCGCAACAGGATTCCGTATTCTATGCTTCGGTACATCAAGTCCGGCGCGGCTGAGTTCGAGATCGACGGGCTGCGGTACCCGGTCGGCGCGGGGCAGATCGTGCACATTCCGCAGGGCTGCGAATTGCGCTGCCGCGCCGCCGGCCGCGAGGTGTGCTTCATCAGCGTGCGGTTCACGGCCGCCGTGCCGCTGGGCAGGGTGGACATCCTTTCCGACAGCCTGGGCATCGGCGTGGTTACGCCCTGCGACGATCCGGACATCCCCTTCTATTTTTCGCGCATGGTCGAGGCCAGGAAATCCGGCGACCGCGGCACGCTGTTCCGCCTGAAGGGCTACCTGGAACTGATCGTGGCATGGCTTGCCGACCGGGGCGCCGGCGGGTCCTGGGGCGCCGGCATGGCGCCCGGTGCCGCGGCTCCGGCGGAACCGGGCTTGCCGCCGCCGGCGCGGGAAGAGCACCCGGCCGGGCGGCAGGTGCTGAAACTGGATTCGCGCGTGCAGGCGGTGGTGGAATACCTGACCCTGCACCCCGCGGAGCATCCGGACATCGATCGGCTCTGCGCGATGACGGAGATGAGCCCCTCGTCGCTGCGGCGCCTGTTCAAGGCGCACACCGGAAAATCGCCCAACGATTTCCTGAACGAAATGCGCATGATGGCGGCCGCGCGGATATTGCTGAATACCGACGACCGCATCAGCACCATCGCGTACACCCTCGGATTTTCAGACCCGAATTATTTCATCAGGCGGTTCCGCGGGAATTTCGGCATGTCGCCGCAGCGCTACCGCACGGTGTCGCGCGAATAACGCGTCATTCGGCCGCGCCGACCGCGTGCCGGTGGAATTCGGCCACGCGGATTTCCGCCCCGCCGCCGGCGCGCGATGCAAAATCGCACAACGCAGCCGCGACCGTCTTTTTCTCGTCGCGCAGGAAGCCCTGCTCCATCAGGCATATCGAGGCTAGGTGCTTGCGCACCTTCCCTTCGAGGATGCCGCGCAGCATGGCCTCGGGCTTGCCCCGCAGGGACTCGTCGGCCCGCATCGCCTCCTCGAATTCCGCCTTTTTTTCCGCGATGTACGCGGGCGGCACGTTTTCGCGGGCGACGAAGCGCGGGGCGAAGGCGGCGATGTGCAGCGCCAGGTCGTGCAGGAGGGTCGTGACCGCGGGCGTCGGCGCGGCGGGCCGCGCGGCGGGCGGCGCTGCGGGCTTTGGCTGCGCCGCCGGCGCGATTTCCGCGCGCAGGATGACGCCGGTGCGAGCGTCGTTGTGCAGGTAGGTTTCGATCAGGCTTCCGGGCGGCGCCTCGACCGCGGCGATCGCGCCGATCGCTATGCGCTCCTTCATGACGCGCGCGAGTTCGGCGACCTCGGCGGCGATTTCGCCGGTGATTTCCGGGCCACTGGCATGGAACGTGGCGCCGCCCGCATAGGCCAGCGCGGCGATGCGGTTGCCTGCCCGGACGAAAAGATCGTTGCGCGCCACGAAGTCGGTTTCGCAGGACAGGAGGACCATGGATGCGGTGGCGCCCCCGGCATGGATGAACACGCAGCCTTCGGAGGCGGGGCGGTCGGCGCGTTTTTCGGCCTGCGCGCGGCCCCAGGTTTTCAGCAGGAGTTCGGCGGCGGCGGCGTCGCCGGAACTTTCGGCCAGGGCCCTGCGGCAGTCCATGACGCCCGCGCCGGTGGCCGCGCGCAGCGCGCGCAGGCCCTCGACATCGATCTTCATCGCCGCAGCCGCGGTCGTCGTGTTCGTCGTGTCCGTCATGATGCCCCTCCTTGCGGTAATTTCGCGCGCAGCGCGCCGATCCATTCCGCTTCGCGCTCGTACAGCGACAGCGCGTGCGATTCGAGGCTTTCCCAAATCAGGCCTTCGCGCGCGGTGCGGGCGGGATTGTCGGCGCCGCGGCGGATCCTTTCGCGGTACATGATGATTTGGCCATCGAGCAGGCGCAGGTAGGCGGCGAGCACGTCGTCCAGTTCGGCGTCGGAAAGGTGCTGCGACCAGGCGAGCCTGCCGTGCATGTCGCTGCGCAGAATGGGCAGTTCAGGTTCGGCCAAGAGCCATTCGCGCAGAAGGTCCGTGCCGCGACCGGTGATGGTGTATTCCTTGCGCACCGGCAGGCGATCCGGGCTGCTGATCCGGGCGAGCACGGCGCCGTCGCGCTCCAGTTCCAGCAGGGCGCCGTAGATCTGGTTCGAATTGCCCGACCAGTGGAAGGATAGGGCGTCGGCGAATCGCTTCTTCAGGTCGTAGCCGGTAAAGGGCTTCCAGCCCAGGAAGCCCAGGATCGCGTGGCGGATGGACATGGCATGCTCCCGTGTCCCGCACCGGGACACCCTCAACATAGGTTATATATAACCTATATACAATCCGTCTTTTCGTCAATCAGGTCGGTACTATCCTTCGGCGAGCGAGTTTTGGCGTTTTTGTGCTATCAATAGGCGAAATCTTACGCTACGCGAGCGGGGGAAGCGGCCCTAGACTTCCGGTAGCATCCGCGCAGGATACGGGTCGCGCGGATCAGGAGGTTCGCATGAAGAAGAACGCGTTCGCCATCGCCGCGCTCGCCATCCTTGTCCTGGGATTCGCCGTGGCCATGCCCGCAGCCGCCCAGAACCTGAAGGGCGACATCACGATGTGGCATTCATTCACGCAGGGTCCCCGCAACACGGCCATCAAGGCGGCGGCGGACGAATTCATGAAGCTGAACCCCGGCGTGAAGATCACGCTGGAGACCTTCGGCTGGGCGGAATTCTACACCAAATGGACCACCGGCCTGGCGTCCGGCCAGGTGCCCGACCTGAGCACCGCGCTTCCCAACCACGTCGTCGAAATGATCGACGCCGAGGCGATCGTGCCGCTGAACGACTTGATCGACCGCATCGGCCGCGCGAGATTCTTCGAGGCGCCCATCCGCGAAATGACCGTGGCAGGCAAGAATTTCGCCGTGCCGCTCTATTCGCACGCGCAGGTCATGTGGATCCGCAAAGACCTCCTGGACAAGGCGAAGCTCCCCGTGCCCAAAACCTGGGACGAGTTCTACGCCACCGCGAAAAAGCTGACCGAAGCGCCCAACGTCTACGGCGCCTCCGTGCCGATGGGCATGGGCGACATGATGGCCACCCGCTGGCTGAACCTCTACGTCCGCTCCGCCGGCGAAACCCTGCTGACCAAGGAAGGCAAGGCCAACCTGACCTCGAAGGCGGCGATCGACGGCATCAACTTCTGGCTGAAAGTCTACAAGGACTGCTCGCCGCAGGGCTCGATCAACTTCAAGGTCCTGGACCAGGCCACCCTGTACTACCAGGGCAAGACCGCGTTCGACTTCAACTCGGGCTTCCAGATCGGCGGCGTGCAGGCCAACTCGCCCGCCCTGGTCGACTACATCGACGCGGCGCCCCTGCCCAAAATCAACGCGAACGACCCGCAGCGCGGCGTCGAGACTTCGAACATCCCCCTCGTGGTGTGGAAGAAGTCCAAGTCGCAGGACGTGGCCAAGGCCTTCATCGCCTTCCTGTACGAAAAGGACCGCTACATCGATTTCCTGCACTCGGTGCCGGTGGGCATGCTGCCCGCGCTGAAGGACGTGGCCGCCGATCCCAAGTTCCTGTCGCACCCGGTGTCCAAGAAATTCGCGGGGGCCATCAAGGTGATCGGCGACGCGGTCAATCTCGGCACCGCCATCGGCATGGAATACGGACCGCGCCCCGAAGCGGGACTTCTGACCTCGCAGGGCGTGATCGAGCAGATGTTCCAGGATATTCTCTTGAAGAAAATCCCGGTGGAAAAGGCCGCGAAGGACGCCGAGGCCAAGCTGAACGAGCTGTTCGAAACCGTGGCCAAGCGCTGATTTCCGGGTTCGGCTGATTTCCGGGTTGAGGGGGGGGCGATCATGATCGGCAGGCGGCGCGACAGGACGGCGGAATTTCTCTTCATACTGCCCGTCGCGCTCGTGGCGGCCCTCCTCCTCGCCTATCCCATCGTGTCGAGCGCCTTCTTCAGCTTTACCAACCGCAACCTGATCAGGCCCTCCTGGCGCCTGGTCGGGTTCGCGAATTACCTGTCGGTGCTGAAAAAGCCCGCGTTCTGGTCGTCGTTCCTGACCACGGTCAGGTGGACGCTCTTCTCGCTGTCGCTGCAGCTGGCGCTCGGATTCACCGCCGCGCTGGCGCTGAACAGGATCAGGCGCTTCAAGGGCCTGTTCCGCACGCTGCTGGTGGTGCCCTGGGCCTTTCCGTCCATCGTCATCGCCTTCGCGTGGAAATGGATACTGAACGACGTGTACGGATTCCTGCCGCACCTGCTGGTCAGGCTGGGCCTGGCGCGCGAACTGCCGCAGTTCCTGTCCGATCCGGCCCTGGTGTTCTGGACCGTGGTCATGGTGAACGCCTGGTTCGGATTTCCCCTGATCATGGTGAACGTGCTGTCCGCGCTGCAGACCATACCGGCCGAGCAGTACGAGGCGGCGCAGATCGACGGGGCCTCGGCCTTCCAGTCCTTCCGGTACATCACGCTGCGGCACATCCGCGGCGTGGTGGGCCTTCTGCTGGTGCTGCGCACGATCTGGGTATTCAACAATTTCGAGATGATCTACCTGATTACCGGAGGCGGACCCTCGGATTTCACCACGACACTGCCCATCATGGCATACCGCACGGGCTGGGGCCTGAAGCAGCTGGGCACCGCGTCGGCGATCACGATCCTGCTGCTGCTGTTCCTGTTGGGAGTGTGCTGGATCTACTTCCGCATGCTCGACCGCTGGGAAAGGGCGGACACATGAGCCGAACCATGAGCCGAACCATGAGCGGGCGCCTGAAAAGGCGGGGCCCGGTGGGCGCGAGCCGCGCGGGCGCCGCGCTGCGCTACGGCTACCTGATCGCGCTGGCGCTGTTCGCCGTATTTCCCCTGGTGTGGATCGTGCTGTCGTCGCTCAAGTCGCCGGGCGAGCTGGCGCACGAGCCGACCCGCTTCCTGCCGCGGCAGGTCACCCTCGAATATTACCGGCGCGTGCTGGTGGACCTGAAATTCGCCGCCAACATCCGCAACAGCCTGACCGTGTCGCTCATCTCGACCCTCGTATCCACCGCGGTCGCGGCCCTGGGCGCCTACGGCATCGTGCGGTTTTTCCCGCGCGCCGGCAAATTGATGACCCGTCTCCTGATCACCGCGTACATGTTCCCGCCCATACTGCTCGCCATTCCCTTCTCGATCATCATCGCGAAGGCGGGCCTGGCCAACACGCGCGGCGCGCTGGTGCTGACCTACCTTTCGTTTTCCACGCCCTTCGCGGTATGGCTCCTGATAGGCTTTTTCCGCACCGTGCCCCTGGAGATCGAGGAAGCGGCGCGCATCGACGGGGCCGGGCGATTCGCGGTCTTTTTCAGGATCGCCCTGCCCATCACGGCGCCCGGCGTCGTGGCCACCGCGATCTACATGTTCATCAACGCATGGAACGAATTCCTCTACTCGCTCATCCTCATCAACAGTTCGAACAAGATGACGGTGTCGGTGGCGCTGTATTCGCTCTCCGGCGCCGAAATCCTGGATTGGGGCGAGATGATGGCCGCGTCGGTCATCGTCATCCTTCCCTCGATCCTGTTCTTCATGCTCATCCAGAAGAAAATCGCGGGCGGCCTGGCGCAGGGTTCTATAAAATAAGGGAGAATCTTCCATGAAACGCATCGGTTACGCCGTCGTGGGTACGGGATATTTCGGCGCGGGCCTGGCCCGCATCATGGCGGCGGCGCCGGGGGCCAACGTGGTCGCGGTGCTGGATCCGGAGCACGCGCGGGCGGTGGCTGCCGAGCTCGGCTGCGATGTCGAAACCGACCTGGACCGGCTCTGCGCGCGGCCCGATGTGGACGCGGTCATCGTGGCCACGCCGAATTACCTGCACCGCGAACCGGTGCTCGCCGCGGCGCGCCATGGCAAGCACGTATTCTGCGAAAAACCCATCGCGCTGTCGTACTCCGACTGCGACGAAATGGTCGCCGCCGCGCGCGCCGCGGGCGTGTACTTCATGGCCGGCCACGTGATGAACTTCATGAACGGCGTGCGCACCGCCAAGGCGCTGATAAACGCCGGAAAGATCGGCAGGCTCCTGTTCTGCCACGCGACGCGCAACGGGTGGGAGGAGCCCAAGCCCACGGTCAGCTGGAAGAAGATGCGCGGCAAGTCCGGCGGCCACCTGTATCACCACATCCACGAACTTGACCTGATCCAGTTCCTGATGGGACCCGCAACCGCGGCCTTCATGACCGGCGGCAACGTGGCGCACCGGGGCGATGCCTTCGGTGACGAGGACGACATGCTCCTGATCAGCCTGGAATTCTCAGGCGGCGGCCTGGCCACCCTGCAGTACGGATCGGCGTTCCGCTGGTCCGACCACTTCGTGAAGATCCAGGGCACCGAAGGCGCCATCCTGATCGACCTGCAGGACGTGAAGGTTGTCCTGCGCAGGCCCGACGGCGAGGAACATTTCCTGCTGCACGAATCGAAGGAAGAGGACGAGGACCGCACGCGCCAGTACACGGGCCTGCGCTCCGACAGCGCCATCGCCTACGGGAAGCCGGGCAAGGAGCCGCCTATGTGGCTGCACTCGATCATGAAAAAGGAAATGGCCTTTTTCAACGACCTGCTGCACGGGGCTGCGCCCGATCCCGAGTTCGCGGCCCTGCTGGACGGCAGCGCCGCCCGCGCGGCCATAGCCACGGCCGACGCGCTGACCTTGTCGCTGCGCGAACGCCGCCGGGTTGAGGTGGCCGAGGTGACGCGCCGCGGATAAGCGGAAGACGCCGCGATTGAACGGGAACGCGCCGCGCGCGACGCGTTTCCGCCCTTGGTGGAATCGGGATTTTATAGTAGGATGCGCGTGCAGGGGGCAACGCGGGTTCGATGGCGCGCATCATTGTGTTCGTGAACCAGAAG
>CAYRXK010000074.1:0-1342 GCA_964428265.1 uncultured Treponemataceae bacterium | reverse complement strand
TGCAGGGGGCAACGCGGGTTCGATGGCGCGCATCATTGTGTTCGTGAACCAGAAGGGAGGGGTGGGCAAGACCACCAGCGCCATCAACATCGGCGCCGCGCTGGCCGCGCTGGGCCACGCCACCCTGCTGGTGGACTTCGATCCGCAGGGCAACCTCAGCTCGGGCGTGGGCGGGCCGACCGGCGTGCCGGGCGTCTACCATGTCATCTCGGGCATCGCCGCCATGGCCGATGTCATCGTCCGAACCTCGGTCCCCAACCTGGACCTGGCGCCCTCGTCCATCGACCTGTCCGGCGCCACCGTGGAACTGGTGGACAAGCCCGACCGCAACGACTACCTGAAACGCGCCATCGCCACGGTCGAAGACCGCTACGAATTCATCCTGATCGACTGCCCGCCATCGCTGGGCGTGCTGACGCTGAACGGCCTGAACGCCGCGCGCGAGGTGGTCATACCGCTGCAGTGCGAATATTTCGCGCTGGAGGGGCTGTCGCTTATCCTGCAGACGGTCGGCCTGGTGCAGAAGAGCATGAATCCCACCCTGAAGATCGGCGGCATCATGCTGACGATGTACGACGGCCGCACGCGGCTGTCGCAGGATGTGGTGCGGCAGGTCACCGAGTATTTCAAGGACCGCGTGTTCCGCACCATCGTGCCGCGCAACGTGCGGATTTCCGAGGCGCCCTCGCACGGGCTGCCCGTGAACGTGTACGACCCGAACTGCATCGGGTCGCGCAGTTATGCCGCCCTGGCGAAGGAACTGGTCGAACGTGGTTAAGCATGGACTGGGCAGGGGCCTGTCGGCCCTGATTCCCGAAACGAAGCCGTATTTCGACGCGGCGGGTACCGGCCAGTCGCCCGGCGCGCGTCCGGGCAGCCTGTCGGACGACGAGATGCCGCAGGGCGGCACGGTCGCGGGCGCGCGGGCGGGGCTTGCGGGCCCCGGCGCCCTGGTGGCCGAAATCGAACTGTCGCGCCTCAGGCCCAATCCGGGCCAGCCCCGCAAGACCTTCGACGAGGCGGCGCTCGCCGAGCTTTCGTCGTCGATCGCGCGGCACGGGATGCTGCAGCCGATCCTGGCCGAGGAAGACGGCGAGGGCGGGTACGTGATCGTCGCCGGCGAGCGCCGCTGGCGCGCCGCGCTGCAGGCGGGGCTGACCAAGGTGCCGGTGATCGTGCGCCGCCTGAGCCTGGATTCCCGGCTCGAGGTTTCGCTGATAGAAAACATCCAGCGCGAGGACCTGAATCCGCTGGAGGAAGCGCGGGCCTACCAGAGCCTGATGGAGCTGACGTCGCGCACGCAGGACCAGATCGCCGAGGCGGTGGGCAAGAGCCGCTCCGC
>CAYRXK010000073.1:0-11245 GCA_964428265.1 uncultured Treponemataceae bacterium | reverse complement strand
AAATGAGGACGGCGAGCGAAACGAGCAGTATGAATTTCTGGCTCAGCCCGAGCCGTTGTATCCGCATCGGTCAGTCTCCGCTCCCGACCATAGCACGGATCCGGCCACGGCGCGACCGATTGTCCGCACCGCTCCCCCTATTTCATTTCGCGGTGGCGCAGGACCGCGCGGATGCCGCGCCCGGCGAGCTCCGAACCCAGGGCTTCCACCATCGCCACCGAGCGATGCCAGCCGCCCGTACAGCCGATCCTGACGCGGAGCAGGGGCCTGCCTTCTTCCGCGTAGGCCGCCGCCATCGTTGAAACGAGGCCGACAAGCCCCGCCAGGGTGTCCCGGGCGCTGGCGTGGCTGAACACGTAATCCGCGCAGGCCTTGTCCTTGCCGCAGAGGGGCCGCAGGTCCGCTACGTAATAGGGGTTGGGGATAAAGCGCAGGTCCACCACGAGATCGCCCTGCGGCACGCCGTACCTGAATCCGAAGGATGAAATTTCCACGGTGGTGCCGGGCCGCCGGACCGAGCCTTCCGCGGCGGCGATGATCCGTTCGCATTCTTCGGCGGGCGAGGCGTAGGAACTGTCGATCACGAGATCGGCAATCGCCTTCAATGGTTCGAGGGCCGCTCGCTCCGCGTCGCGGCGCGCCACCGCATCCTCGGCGGCATCGCGCGCCGCCGCATACCTTTCCTGCAGCGCGGTTTCCCCCGCGTACATGAACACGATCCTGCAGGTGCCGCCGGAGGCTTCCAGGTCGGTCTTGGCCTCCGCCACCAGGGCGGATGCGGCGGCGCGCGGGGCTTCATCGCCACCTGCCGTGTCCGCGTCACCGCCTGCCGTGTCCGCGTCGACCACGATGGCGAGCCGCCTGGCCGATCCGCCCCTGCCGCGCCGTTCGGCATGCGCCAGGTACTCGGGCAGCAAGCCCGCCGGAAGGTTGTCCACACAGGTATAGCCAGCCTGCTCCAGGTGCTGCAGCACCAGGCTCTTGCCCGCGAACCGATACCCCGCGATCAGTACCGCGACGGTCTTTGCGGCCGCGACGGTCTTTCCTGCCGCGCCCGCGGCGTCGGTGACGCCGGCGTTGCCTGGCTCGCCTACACCGCCCTCATTCACGTGCTGCATGCTCATCCTCCGGATGCCGGTCGATCCCGATCCAGCGGGAGCGAGAGCGTGAATACCGAACCCCTGCCCGGTTCGCTGCGCACCGTGACGCAGCCGCCGAAAATCGACGCGATGTCCTTCACGAGGGCGAGCCCCAACCCGCTGCCGCCGCTGCCGGAGCCGCGCGATTTTTCAACGCGGTAGAACCGCTCGAAAATGCGGTCCAGTTCGCCGGCGGCGATGCCGACGCCCGAATCCGTGACCCTGACGACCAGATCGCCATTCTCGCGGCCGGCGTCGATGCGCACCGAACCGCCCGCCTGCGTGTACTTGATCGCGTTCTCGCCCAGGTTTTTAACCGCCTGGTACAGCCAATCCTCGTTTCCGCCCAGGACGAGCCCCTCGACCTCGGCGCGCATCGCGAAGGACAGCCCCTTCCTCGCGGCCAGCTCTTCAAGCGTCATGGCCAGGCGCGCGAACGTGGCCGCAATGTCGATCCGCCCCTGCATGCTGCCCGGCAGCGCGTGCTCCATCTCGGAAAGTGTCAGGAGTTCCGATACCAGGCGCTTCAGTCGTTCGGTCTCTATTTCCATGATTTCGATGGCGCGGGCGCGGTCCGCGGCGTCGATGTCCGCGCGCGTCTTCAGCATCTCAAGAAAGCCCGAAATGAGGGTAAGCGGCGTGCGGAACTCATGCGACACATCGGCGACGAAATCTTTTTTCATCGCCTCCACCCTTTTCGCCTCGGTCACGTCGCGCACGACGGCGAGGGCGCCCAGTTCGGATCCGCCGCGGTACTTGTCCTTCACGGGCATGATGCGCGCGTCGATCGCCGCGCCCGAGGCCGACGTCAGTTCCAGGCGCTCCGGGCTGCGGTTCGCATTCACCCTGGCGCAGGCGTCGAGTATGGCGGACAGCTCGGGAGTCGCTTCCGCCCGCGCGCGTCCCTCGTCGAAGAAGACCGCGGGACCGATGCCCAAAAGCGATTGCGCGCGCGGGTTGTACAGCGCGACACGGTTGGAGGTGTCCGCCACGAGAAAGCCGTCCTCGATCGAGGAAAAAATCGAGTTGATGTAGTTGTTGCGCTCGTTGGTGCGGCGGACCATCTCGTCGATGCGTTCCCGCAGCGCGTCGCACTCAGACATCGAGACGATAGCCCACCCCGCGCACCGTGCCGATGTAGTCGCCGCCCCCGGGCCGGGCTCCGAGCTTGCGGCGCAGGTTCCGAATATGGACATCGAGCGGGCGGGCTTCGTCGCCCGAGCTGGCGATGCCCAGCGCCGACTCTATCTCGTGCCGCGCCGCCACCCCTCCCGACTTCCGCGCCAACATGGCCAGGATCGACACCTCGGTGGGCGACAGGGCGATGCGCTCGTCGCCCCGGCGCGCTTCGCGCGACGTTTCGTCGATTTCCAGGCCCGCCGCGCGTATGATGCGGCCGGCGCCGTACCGGGGTTCGGCTTCCGCCGCGGCATACGGGGCGCCACCCGGGGCGAGGGCGCTGCTGGCCGCTGCGGCATGCCGCAGCGCCACCTCGATCCGCGCTATGAGTTCGCGCAGGCCGAAGGGCTTGGTGACATAATCGTCCGCGCCGATTCCCAGGCCGATGACCTTGTCGCTCTCCTCGCTTTTCGCGGTGAGCATTATTATCGGTATGCGCGCAGTGCGCGGGTCCTGCCGGAGAATGCGGCAGGTTTCAAGGCCGCTCATGCCGGGCAGCATCAGGTCGAGGATGATGAGGTCCGGCCGAAGCGCCACGGCCTTGGCGATAGCCGCCGGGCCATCGCCCGCGGAGCAGGAATCGAACCCGTTCTGCCGCAGGTTCATAGCCAGAAGTTCAACGATATGCGGCTCGTCATCCACGACGAGCACGTTTTTCCGCGCCGCGGCCGGTCCGGGCACCTCAGACCACCTGAATGCGCCCGCGCGCCAGGTTCACGCCGGTCGCCCTGTCGAAAATGACGCAGCGCTCGCCCGAAAACCCGAAGGACACTTCCTGGTCCACCTCGAAATCGATGGCGCCGAACACCACCGAGGTGAGCATCGCGCCGCCGAGATCCAGGCGCACGATGGTTTCCATGCCCGAGGGCAGGGTTGAATAGATGCGTGCCTTCGCCCCCGTTGCCGCGCTGGCGGCCGTGCCGGCGCCGGCCGATGCGGCCGCACCCTCGCCGATCTGGACATATTCCGGGCGCACGCCGACCGTGATGTCCTGGTCGTCGCGCAGCGTGATGCTGCCGGAAACCGGCGTGAACAGCATGTCCAGGCCGCTCGCGCTGATCTTGATCTCGTCGAGGTTCACGTTGCGGCCGCGTCCCTCGATAAAATTCATGGTCGGGCTGCCCACGAAATCCGCCACGAACAGGTTGGCCGGATCGTGGTACACTTCCAGCGGCGGCGCGTACTGCTGCAGGTGCCCGTCGCGCATCAGGCAGGTGCGCGACGACAGGGTCATCGCCTCGAGCTGGTCGTGCGTGACGTACACGAAGGTGGAACCGGTTTCCGTATGCAGCCGCTTCAGTTCGGCGCGCATCTCGGTGCGGAGCTTGGCGTCCAGATTGGACAGCGGCTCGTCCATGAACAGCACCTTGGGCCCCGTGGCCAGCGTACGCGCGATGGCCACGCGCTGCTGCTGTCCGCCCGACAGCTCCGAGGGATAGCGCTTGCCGAACTGGGAGATCCGCAGCATGGCCAAGAGCTCGTCCACGCGGGCGCGGATGCGCGCCTTGTCCCATTTCAGGTTTTCCAGGCCGAAGGCGATGTTCTGCTCGACCGTCATATGCGGCCAGAGCGCGTAATTCTGGAACAGGAATCCCACGTCGCGCTTGTCGGGCGAAATGTCGATGCCCTTTTCCGACGAAAACACGGGCTTTCCGTCGATCAGGATCTCTCCCTCGGTGGGCGTTTCCAGGCCGGCGATCATGCGCAGCGTAGTGGTCTTGCCGCAGCCGGACGGGCCCAGAAGCGTCACGAAGCCGCCATCCTCGATTTCCAGATTCAGCCGGTCCACGGCCACGAATTTTCCGAAACGCTTGGTCACGTTCCTGAGCGTTATTCCGGGCATGTCAGCCTCCGATTCCCTTGTCGATCGAGGCCCCGGTCACCTTGTTGATGGCGGTGTTGAAGGCCAGCACTATCAGGACGATGAGCAGGTTGATGGCGTTCGCGTACTGGTTCCAGCCCTTTTCGTTGTACTGGAACAGCATCGTGGTCAGCACGCGGTTCGCTGGCACGATCAGGATGACGAAGAGCGCCAGCTCGCGCATGCAGGAAATGAAGGGCAGCAGGTACCCCGACAGGAAGCTCGACTTCTGTATCGGGAAGATGATGCGCGTCATGCGCTTCCACCAGGGAATGCCCATGATCAGCGCCGATTCCTCGATCTCGTTCGAGAGCTGCAGCATGGCGTTCACGCCTGCGCGCGACGCGAAGGGCAGGTACTTCACCGCGCCCACGAGCACCAGCAGCGCGAAGGTGCCGTACAGCGAAGGAATGAACAAGTTCGGCTTGCCGAACATGGACAGGTAGATGGCGCCGAATGCCATGGACGGCATCAGGTAGGGGAAGAACGCCAGATTGTTCACGAACGACGACAGCTTCGTTCCCCGCGTGCGCACGATCGCGTAGCCGGCCAGACCGCCGACCGTGCCGGCAACCAGCGAAACCACGACCGAAAGCTTGACCGAGTTCCACAGCCCCAGCCACACATACTTGTTCAGCAGGATGCCGGGTTCGCCGCCGCCCACGTCCTCCCTTCCCGGCCCCACCCAGAACTGCGTGGTAAGGTTGGCGATCGAGTAATCGCCGGGCGCCATGATGAAGGATTCCACGGCGAAGGTGATCAGCGGCAGGATCGAGATCGCCGCGGCGAACCCCGCCAGGAACACGGAAACCGGCGTGCGCGCCGCGCGCAAGCGAACCAGGGAAATGTTGGAGCTCTTGCCCGTAACCGTGGTGAAGGATTTCCGCCTGCCGACGAAGAGCTGGTTGGCCGCGAGGATCGCGGTGCCCATCAGGATCATAACCAGGGCCATGATGTACCCGTAACCGGGGTTCAGGCCGTTCAGCGTCCGGTACAACTGGGTGGTCAGCACCTGGAAGCGCACCGGCGTGCCCAGGAAGGACGGCACCGCGAAGGAACTCATGCAGCTGGAAAACACCAGGAGGAAGGTGGACAGCACGGCGGGCATCACGATCGGCAGCGTGATGCGGAACAGGATCTTGCCCCGCCCCGCCTTCAGGATGGTGGCCGCCTCTTCGAGGTTGGCGTCCATGTTGCGCAGGATGCCGCCGATCAGGATGTAGGCGAAGGGCGCGTAGTGCAGCCCCTGCACCACCACGATCGGAAAGGGACCGTACGCGAACCAGTTGGGCGTGGCGATCCCGGTCAGCGCGGTGAAGAGCCCCGGCGCGCCGCCGATGTGCGAATTGCGGAAAAAATTCAGCCAGGCCATCGCCAGAGTCCACGACGGCATGACATAGGGAAAGATGAAGACGGTGGAGATGAAGGGCTTCCAGCGGATGTCGCTGCGCGTGACCAGCCATGCCACCGCGCCGCCGAACATGATCGCGAAGGCGCAGCTTCCCACCGACGTAAGCACCGCGTTCAGCAGCGGCCGGTAGAACATCTTCGCGCTCGTCTCGCCCGAGAGCAGCACCTTCTTCCAGTGGAAGTCCGTGTACTCTCCCACCTTGGCCCCGCGCACCGTCATCACCTCGGAGGGATGCACGATCAGCGTATCGTTCGCCAGCGAAAGCAGCGGCAGCAGCGTGAGGAATGAAAGGATCACGGCGAGCACGATAAGTATCAGGTTGTGCGGCTTGCGGAAATACGAGGCCGCCCTGTTGGCGATGGTCATGGGTGGTGGTCCTTGGCGCGCGAAGTACGGATCCGTGCGCCGCGCGCGGGGGCATCAAGCCCCCGCGACGCGCATCACTGGATATTGTTCACGAATTCCTCGACATCGGCCCTGTTCTCGAAAATGAACTGCGGATCCTCGGACACGAGGCGCGGAGCCCAGAACGAGACGGGGAAATCGTCGGAATTGACGGGAACCTCGGGATTGGAGGAATAGGCGCCCACGTCCTTGCTCCAGGGGGCGAAGCCTTCCTTGCTGAGCAGGTACTCGATGAAGAGCTTGGCCGCGTTCTGGTTCTTGGCGTTCTTCGTCATCATCAGGAAGGCGGGGTACATGAAGCCGGCGAAGGGCTGCACCTCGGGCATGGGCTGCAGCGCCAGGTTCTTCTTCGCGTCGAACCGCGTCTTGGAGAACACGAACAGCCCCAGCGTGGTGGCCTTC
This sequence comes from uncultured Treponemataceae bacterium, assembly GCA_964428265.1. Lineage (GTDB taxonomy): Bacteria > Spirochaetota > Spirochaetia > Treponematales > Rectinemataceae > CAYRXK01. The sequence continues at coordinate 4,848 of CAYRXK010000073.1, read as the reverse complement.
TGCCCCTTGATGCCGATGTTCTCGGCGATGGTGGTGTCGCTGTTGCCGAGCACCAGGCCGTTCTGGTAGAAGCGCTTGATCCATTCGTAGCCGGCGTTTTTAGTGGTCAGCGCCAGCTTCTTGCCGTACAGGTCGCTGTAGGCCTTGTCCAGCCTGGCGGCCCACTCGGGTGACGTGATCATGGTGAGGAAGTTGGAATTCACGCCCTCGGACTTCGGATCCTTGAACTGGATCAGGCCCTTCCACTTGGGCTCGGTCAGTTCCCACACGTTCTTGATGACCGGGGTCTGCGTCTTCTCGTTATTGAAGATGAAGACCTTGTTGATGAGCTGGAAGGTCAGCGGATTCTGGTAGCGCGCGGGGATGATGGATTTCATCGTGTCGGGCACGTAGTTGACCAGGTATCCGGTGGAGATGAGCTGGCCGAACACGCGGCCGGAATCCTGGCAGATCACGAAGTCGGCGCCGCGGATGCCGCCGCCGACTTCCTTGGTCACCTTCTCTATCAGTTCGCCATCCTTGAGGTTGGACGCCTCCACCTTGATTCCGTAGAGCTTTTCGAAGTCAGCCGCCGCGTTGGCGATGCGCGACGTGATCGAGTACACGACGACCTTGCCCTCGGCCTTGGCGGCCGCGACGAGTTCCTTGCTCGGCCCGGCGTACTTGGCCTGGGCCCCCGCCGCCGACGCGGCGAGCACCGCGAGAATCATGGCTATGGCGACAATTGCTGTCCGACGCTTCATGGTGCCTCCTGAATCTGAAGACAATCTTAACGTAGCCTTAAGAGTAGAGGCGCTTTCCGATACTGTCAACGGAAAAGAGACGGCAGTCGGCGGGATGCACCGGCGCCAGTGCGCTATAAGTCGTGGAAAGATCCCGAAGGAGCATTAATGCCCGAAATCATGCTCATGGCGCTGTCGCAGCTCTCAGTGGTGATCGTGGTGCTCGCTATTATGATCTTGGCGAAGGTCAGCGGATTCAAGATGGATGCGGTCGGAGATTTCATCGCCGCAAGCGTGAAGGATGCGGTGGCGACCGGCACCAGGGCGAATGCCGAAGCGGTACTGCAGGAAGCGATGGGTACGCGGCAGGAGCTCCAGACTGCGCTCGCCCAGACCAGAAGCGAACTCTCGACGGTCATAGACCCTCTCAGGCAGAGCTCCTTCGATACCAAGGCGGAATTCCAGAAAAGCGTCCAGCAGAGGCTCGACCGCTACTCTGAAGTCCTGACCGGCACCTCGGACCGCGCGCGCCAGATGGAAAGAAAACTGGGAAAGGTGTCTTTAGAGCCCGGAAGATTGTTGAGAACTGGCTATTGGCTAAATCTATTCTGAAAAGGTCCGGCAACAGGGAGTCTTATGACTCCCTGTTGCTCCATCCCGCACCCGCTATGGGAAAATGCTTGCGCACACCGCCCCGGCCTACCAGACTCGCGAATGTTCTGAAGTTCTTCCGGTTATGCTGGATCCGCCCCGCGATGATGGCGGGATGAACTCCGTGGTCGCGCGCATAGCTGATGACATCGTTGGAAGCGAGATCCGCTTTTTTATCCAGGCTGAAATCAGCCGGCAAGAGGGCTGAAGCCGCGAATCGATCGGCTTCCTGCTCCTGCAGGTAATCGCTGTGCGCAAGGTCCAGGTCGTCCGCTATCCAGGACCGCTCGCCCGAAAGATGGCCGAGCTTAAGGTGGCCCAGCTCATGGAGGAGCACAAACCAGAAATTATCCAGGCGGTCATAGCGGAGCGTCAGGGCGATGACGGGACGATTGCCCTCGGCAAGGAATACGGCCCCGTCAAGATAGGTGCGCGCAAGATGCGGAAGTGACACCAGGACGATACCCGCCTTGCCGAGGTACTCGCGCGCCTGCCGGGGACCGTCATCGGTCACGGAAAGGGATACCAGGGTCTGGATGAACTTGTCGGTGAGGGCCTCGCACCTGAAAATACCCGCCGGAGGATGCTCGGAAGCTTCATGCAGGACCTGGAGGCTCCACCCAAGGAGGGCATAGCGGTCCAGCTTGGCGTTCAGGCGCATTCCGTCGTTCTTTTTCGCCGCCATCCGCGGAACGGCAGAAAACCCGCCGATTCGGCCCACGAGCCAGCGAATGGCTTCCTCGGCCTTATCGCCAATATCGGCTTTTCCGATGCTGAATCCGGAAAATGCCCCGTTCTTGTCCATGGCCCTGATCGGAAACCGGGAAAAATCGAGGTCTGCCAATTCCGTGGGAAGAGGCTCCTGGGCTTCCCGGATGAGCGATTCGGCAGGTATGCCCAGGTGGATATTGAGTGCCCGGATCATTGCAAGGGTAAGTTCCCGTCTGCCCGATAATACTTCCGACACCCTTGAGCGCGATCCGATGTAGGGTATAAGGTCCTTTTGAGTCAAGCCCGCCTGTTCCATCCTGAACTTGATCGCCTCGATGGGGGCGGGCGGATCTATCGGATAATGCTCGTCCTCGTACTTTTCGATGAGGACGGAAAGCAGTTCCAGATCATCCAGTGAACGATGATCCTCATCCGGCTCCAGCAGGGTTTCGAATCGTGCCAGAGCCGAACGATATTCAGCCTCGGTTTTAATGACCTTGAATGGGGTCTCCATCGTAGTCCTCCGCGACTATCGCGTCGTATTGCCGGTGCGTACCGACGAATTTTATGTAGATGATGCCTATCGCGTAGAGAACCTCTGCAAGCAAGCGGTGCTTATTGCCGGCAATGTTGAACACAACCCGGCTTTTCTTCAGGATCGACGCACTCCTGTACTGCTCCTTTATTTCAGAAGGCGCTTTCCAGATCGCCCTTTTCGCTTCCCGGTACCACGCGCGCAAGCTTTGTTCGCTATCGGGGTACTTTATCCAGAAATCTTCCAAAGTACTCTTTGCGATCACCCGCATCTGCATCAATCCTACTATGTTCCCATGAAACTGTCAACATAAATGTTACCATTTTGGGAACATTCACTCCCCCCAGCCCTACCGGTGCCTCCTATACCCCGAAGCCTCGGGCCAGTCCGCGCTTCCCGCCGGCAGCGGCCCCTCTTCCGGGCCGAACAGTTCAACCTCGGGCTCCCGCGGCGCGCCTCCATCCGGATCCAGGATCCGCGCCATCGCCGGATTTCCTCCGAGGAGCGCGTTCAGGAAGGCCAGGGTGTACCGCGCCACGATGCTCTGCACGATCGCGCTGTCGGTGCAGGGCTCGCAGAGTTTCGCGGACATGGCGGCCGCGTCGGCGGCGGGCATCATGTCCAGCACTCCGTCGCGCGACAGCGCCAGGATCCTGCAGGCGTCGGTGAAGGACTGGTGCACCGTGTCCGCTACGTCCACCCGGTAGGCGGAGCCTCCGGAGAGTCCGCGGTGCTGCCGCGCCAGCATCGTGGCCGCTTCTTCCAGGCCGCCGTTCTGCGCGGCCAGCGAATCCCATTCCTCGCCGATGCTCAGCGAGGGGATCGCGATCCGCTGCAGCTCCCGCAGGTGCAGAACCCAGCTCGACGCGGAAAACAGCACCAGCGCCTTTATGCGCGGATCGGGCATCACCCTGGTTTCGGAGAGGCCTTCGCCCGAAAGATTCATCCAGGAAAAGTTCCCGGCGAGCGCGGGCGGCAGCTCCGCGATATCGCGGACATTGTCGTCGCCGCCTGCGAGCGCCATCGCGGTATAACCTCCCATGGAAAATCCGCCCGCCGCCACCCTCCCCGGATCGACCATGCCATGCAGCAGATCGCCGGGCGTCCGGGATTTTTCCAGTATCCGGGTGAGCAGGAACGACAGGTCGGCCGTGCGGTGATGCAGCATCTCCGCGAATGGAAACGCCTTCGGATTTTCAGGGTCGACATCCTCGCCGGGATGATAGGTCGCCGCGAAGATGACGCCATGGCTGGCCAGCCATGCGCCGAGCGACACCTGCTCGCTCGCGTCGCCGCCCATCCCATGCGAAAAAATCAGCAGCGGGAAAGGCCCCCGGGTCGAGGCCTCCGGCTCCCGATGCACCGTCGGCACGCCGAAGCGCGCCCACGCGTCCGCCGGCATGGACTTACCTTCGGGCTCCAGCGGCATCACCGGATACGCGGCGTGCGGAAAGTCCGCCCCCACCCGCGCGGGGTCAGCCGGATACCAGACGCTCAGCGCGATCGGCCTGCCGGTTGCCGCCGACTGCCGCTGCGCGCCCGTCCCGCTCCGCGTCTCATCGACGAAAGTCATGTGGGCGAACCCCACCGCGAACGGCCCGGCCGCGGAGCTTTCCGCCCATGCCGGCGCCATGGTTGCGATAGCGAATAATGCGATGAGCGACATCACGGAAAGCTCTTGTTTCATTGGGACCCGTCCTGCATGCGTGTTTTGGGATTGTTCCGGGCGCGCGGAAATTCCGCCGCGCCTCCATACACGCTAGCACGGGTTCCCCCGGCCGGCAATCGGAAATGGCCGCTTCGGAAACGATCGCCCCTCGATGCGAACCGAAGAAGGTCATCCGAAATGCCGCGCCCTTCGGCCGGAAAAAGGAAGAGGCCATGCGCGCCCGGCGCGCATGGCCTCACCTCGATACATGAAAACATATACGGAACCGGACGATCCGCGGCGCTCCGCCAGACCGGCGCACGCCGCGGACCATCGACAATCTTCGATGAATCGCTATTTCTTCACCTTCGCGGCGAAGGCGCCGAACAGATCGTCCAGGGCCTTGGTGTAGGCCTTGTAATTCGCGCCGACGTTGCCCTTGTCGTCCTTGTAGTCGGGCTGGATATCCTTCCACGTGTACATCAGCTCGACCTGGCCCAGGATGGGCTTCGGATTGCCCGCGGCGTCCTTCCAGTCCTTGTTGTAGGCGAACACATAGGGAACCTGCAGCTTGTTGGCCG
>CAYRXK010000072.1:8927-11978 GCA_964428265.1 uncultured Treponemataceae bacterium | reverse complement strand
AAGCGCTCGAACTTGTCCACCGCGAATGCCAGGAAACCGTCGGTGATTCCCGCGACTTCCCAGGTAACCTGCTCGGCCTGCGCATAGCGGCCGGCGTCCTTGTCCTGGTCGGTCATGCGCACCGGCAGCGCGCGGCCGATCCGGTCAAGGTTCGGTACGAGCCAGTCGAGGTCGAAGATGCCCGAGGCGCAGTTGAAGAGGATGGATTGGCCGCGTCCCTCGAGCGCGCGCACCTCGTCGAAGGATATGGCGGGTCCTATGTCGGCGATGGTCATGCGTCCGCCTGAATTGACCAGGATGCCGCCCTTGACGTCCATCGGGGTGCGGAGCGAAAAATCGAAGCCCGCGGGGGCTCCCGTGACTGCCATGATGCCGATCTCCAGGGGGTCGGGCAGGTAGGCGATGTTGTCCACGTTACCGAGGCAGGCATAGCGCGCGCCTCGTTCCCTGAGATGGCGAAGGACGGGCGCCAGGATCCGGAAGGATTGGCCGTGCCCGCCGGGCAGGGGCAGCGTGGCGCCGGGGGTTCCGTACGCGCGGTCGAACACGCGGCGCGGTTCTCCTTCCGACGAATGCGTGTAGGCGGCGATCATCGGCTGCACGCCGGTATTCCAGTCCGCGGGGGCGAGTCCGGCCTTTTCCGCGAGCGTGGCGAGCAGGGGATCCTTCGCGGCATCGCGGTACGCCTGCGCCAGTTCCTGATCGTTGCCGGTGCTGGACATCTGGAACAGCGGCATGAAGTCGCCGTCTGCATCGTGCGCGCCATGCAGCCGGCGGGCGGCGACAAGGCGGGCGCGCATCTTCAGGGTCAGGAAACTCGCCCCCGGACTTCCATCGGGATTGAGGTATGCGGGGGTAAGTCCCTTGGGCCTGTCCCTGCACTGTGGCACGAGCGTTTCGAAAGCCGGGCGCAACGCGTCGGCCACTTCCTGTCCGAAGGCGAGGTTCTTCTTGCCGTCGGCGTAACTGGTCGCCGAACCCCCGTTCAGGACACCGTACGCCGTGCGCGGCAACAGGCGTTCGCCGATCGCCCGCAGGGATGCCTCTCTAAACGGTATCGTTCCGTCCTGCGACGCTGCCGGGGTGCTTTCCGGAGGCAGGCTCAGCCCGAACCGCGCGAGGTTCAGCGCCGCCTGATCGCGGTCGATGCGCAGGACCAGGGCTCTTCCCGCCCTGGCAGCCCCGAGCGCTATGACCCTGCCGTCATCGACTTCGGGCACTCCCTCGGCCCGGATCACCGCGGCGGAGTCGCGGTACATGCCTGAGTTCCAGTCGTCCAGGATCGAGTAGCTGAGGTCGGCGTCGATGCCTCTGGAAATCATGTCGGCCACGATGGCCGGATCGCGTGCCGCGCGTGAATCGGGTGCTGCCATGTTGTGTCACTCCATAGAGAGCGCGGCATTGGCCGCGCCGATCAGCGAAATGGAATAATCCTTGACGATCATGACCGGAACCTTCGCGAGCGCCTCCCTGATGTGCTTCGCGTAGGCTGTCTCGAAATTCCGCATGAATCGATCGGCTCCGACGAACAGGGCTTCATTTTTCGCGGCGATGCCGCCGGCGAGGTACAGGCCTCCGTAGGGCAGGAACACCGCCGCGAGGTCGGAGGCGCCCCGCGCGTAGCAGCGCACGAACATCTCCATCGCGAGGCGGCAACGGGCATCGCCTTCGGCCGCGGCTTGGGCGATCAGCGCGGGACGCTCGCGTTCGGGCGCCGCCATGATGGCTGCCGCGGAAGTACCCGGGGCGGCGAGTTCGGATCGGCGAGGCGTGTACCCCTCTCCCATGCGCTCGGGCATGAAGGCTTCCGACATGATGAACGCGAACAGGTTGCCGATACCCTGTCCGGATACGCAGAGTTCCATCTCGGGCGGATACCCGGCGCGTTCCTGCATCCAGGCATGGAAGTCGCGCGAAAGGTTGTCGTAGACGGGGCTGCCTATATGGCCGCCTTCGGATGGATGCGCGATCCTGGCGTCCGCATGGCGGTTGACATAGCCCACGCCCAAGCCCGTGCCCGCCCCGATGATGAGGCTGGCGCCCTCGCGGGGGCGCGGAAGTGGGTCCGATCCGTCCGTGTGCCGCAGGCGAGCCAACTGCTCCGGGTCTTCCGGATCCAGCAGGATGACGCCGTACGAGATCGCCATGAAATCATTGATCAGGCGGACGGGAATCCCCGCGAACGAGGCGATGTCGGCGGCGACGATGGACCAGGGCGCGTTGGTCAGGGGTATGACGCCGTCGACCACGGGGCCGGCGCCCGAAATGCAGCAGAGGTCGGGCGTGCCGCCGCCGGGAACCGCCGCCGCCCATTCCAGGAAGCGCGAGAGCGGCCCCAGCAGGGATTGCTCGTCCTGGGTGGAATAGCGCTGCTTGCAGACAATGCGGAACGAACCGCCCGCTTCGGCCCGCACCAGGGCGAGGTTCGTGTTCGTGCCGCCGATGTCCCCGGCAAGCACCATCGTCGATGCACCCCTTGGTTCGGGCATGGTCGCACTCCCGGAATCAGTCGAAAGCGATCGCGGCGATCTGGCTGTGCCGCAGGAACCTGGCCGTGCTGGCGTCGAATATTTCCAGGTGCAGATGCTGTCCATGACCGGGAATCCGCGCATTGGCTCCCGTGTCGCCCCCCGGGCCGAGGGGCTGGCCAGCCCGGATCAGCTGACCCGGCTGCACCAGGCTGTTGCGCATGTGGAAATAGAGAAAGAAGTGACGCGATCGGGGATCGTAGACGATCACCCCATTGCCGGCGTTCGGCGAAATGCCGCCCGAACGGTAGGCCGCGATGCCCGGACCGCCCGACCAGTCCGACGCGGTGGCCACGACGATGCCGCTCTTGAGCGAAAAGAGCATGGGGCCGGTTTCGCCCGATCCGAGGGGATCCTCTTCCGAGTCGGTGAAGAATATGTCCAGCGCGTAGGTGTGCGAGCGCTCGTATTCGCGTTTCCGCGGCATGGTCGAAGCTCCAGGCAGGGTGACGCCGCCTGAGTACTCGGGATAGTGGAATGTGACGCGGGGATCGGGAGCCCTGCTCCAGGCCGCCAGTTCGGT
>CAYRXK010000072.1:0-8827 GCA_964428265.1 uncultured Treponemataceae bacterium | reverse complement strand
TGCCTGCCGATCGCCTCGACATCCGCATCCTCGAAGGCGCCGATGCGCTCGTGATCCATCAGCGCCAGCAATTCCGCCAGGGGGGCTCTCGCGAGACGCGCGGCATCCTTGACGATGGAAGGGTCGGGGACAGGGGCTGCCGCTTTTCCGGCGGACCGCGCGCTGCCCGACCAGGCCAGTCCGAGCAGGGCGCCGCAGAACAGGATGGCGATGCCCGCCACGGTCGCGCGCCGCAATGCCGGGCGATCCGTCATGGGCAGCTCCCCTTTCCGGCGAGCACGCGTGCGGCGCGCGTGAACACGTGCATGCAGGTGCGCGCGTCATCAAGCGCCCGGTGCGCCGAGCCGACCTCGATCTCCAGGCGGAAGGCGAGTTTTCCCAGGGAAAACCCCATGAACGATGGAAAGGCGAGCCGGGCGAGGCCCAGGCTGTCCGCGACGTCCACGTCGGGAATCGCAATGCCGGCGCGGGCGCATTCGGCGACGAGGAACCCCATGTCGAATGGTGCGTTGTGCGCCACGACCACCCTGCCCGAGATGAGTGCGCGCAATTCGCCGGCGAGCTCGGCGAAGCGTGGCGCCTGCGATACTTCGAGGTCGGTGATGCCGTGCACGGCGGTGGCGCTGTCGGGGATGGGCATGCCGGGATTTACCAGGCTGCCCCATTCGCGCGTGACGGCGAGCGCGCCCTCGCGGTCGTACGCGAACTCCACGGCGCCGAATTCCACGACCCTTCCCGACGAGGCGTCCAGCCCGGTGGTTTCGAAATCGAGGGCCAGGTAGGATCGGGTTTCCCAATCCGAGGGAAGGGGGCAGCCGGGCAGCGAGCCATCAGGCGGGGGCAGGCGTGCGGAGCCCGGCGCGGGCTTCCATGCGCGCGAGCCTGCGCCGCCCCCCTCCTCGGACTGCCCCGGCGCGCCCGGTCGCGGTGCGAGGATCCGGGACCACACCGGCGACCCCTGGTCGTAGGGAAACGGCATCGCGTTAGGCGAGCGCCTTCCGGAGGTCGGCCTCTATCGCGGCCACCTTGGCCTTGGAGGCGGCGCGCGCCTGGTCCAGCGTACCGCCGGAGAGCGGCGTGCGCGAGAGTATGTAGAACTTGATCTTGGGTTCGGTGCCCGAGGGCCGCACGGTTACCAGGGTGCCGTCTTCGAGGCGCCACTGCAGGACGTCGCTTTCGGGCATGTCGATGGGCGAGGGGGCCGCGCCCGGCGCCCATTCCTTCAGGCTCTTGAAGTCGCGGATGCGCGTGACCTTTACCCCGCCGAGCGCGGCGGGCTGGTTTTCGCGGTAGGCGCGCATGATGCCCGCCATGACCTGCATGCCCGAAGGGCCCTCGAAATACTTGGAAATGCCCTTTTCCTCGTGGAACCCGTGCTGTTCGTACAGTTCGTCCAGGCGCCGCAGGAGGCTCTTGCCGCGCGAGCGCCAGTACAGGGTCATTTCGGCGGTCAGCGCGGCGGCCGAGATGCCGTCCTTGTCGCGGACTTCCTTTTCAAGGAGGTGTCCGTAGCTTTCCTCGGTGCCGTACACGAAATCCAACCCGTCGCGCTCGAAGCGGCGCATCAGGTCCGCGATCCACTTGAAGCCGGTCAGGCAGTCGTGGCATTCGGCGCCGTAGGATTTCGCGATGAGGGCCTGAAGGTCGGTGGTGACGATGCTCTTGATGCAGGCGGGGCGCGCGGGCATCCGCCCGAGTTCCTTAAGGGTGAGGAGGATGTAGTCCAGGTGCAGCGAGCCGAGCTGGTTACCGGTGATGAGGGTGAAGCCGCCCGAGCCGTCGGGCACCGCTATGCCGAGGCGGTCGGCGTCGGGATCGGTGGCCATGACGACGTCGGCCTTTTCCCTGACGCCGAGTTCCAGCGCCATTTTCAGCGCGGCGCTTTCTTCGGGGTTGGGGAAGGACACGGTCGGGAATTCGCCGTCGCCTTCGCGCTGTTCGGGCACGGTGACCACCGACAGGCCGAGCTCGCCCATGATGCGTTCGAAGGGCATGGCGCCGGTGCCGTGCAGCGGCGTATAGACGACCTTGACCTCCGAGGCCTTGGCGCGGATCAGGTCCGGCCTGAACAGGTTGGACTTGACCATGGCCACGTAGGCGTCGTCGACCTCCGGACCGAGGGTGACCAGGAGGCCCCGGGCGACCGCGTCTTCCTTGCCGATGTGGCGGATGGCGCGGACCTTGCCCACGCGGTCGATGATGCCCACGTCGTGGGGCGGCACCACCTGGGCCCCGTCGTTCCAGTAGGCCTTGTAGCCGTTGTAAATGGGGGGATTGTGGCTGGCCGTGACCACGACGCCCGTGTCGGCGCCCAGGTGGCGGATCGCGAAGGAGAGTTCGGGCGTGGGGCGCAGAGAGGGGAAAAGGTAGGCCTTGATGCCGTTCGCCGCGAACACGAGCGCCGTGGCCAGCGCGAAATCGGCCGAGCGGCGGCGCGAATCGTAGGCGACGCAGGCGGACAGCCGTTTGCCCGGGAACTGTTCGATGAGGTAGTCGCAGAGTCCCTGGGTGGCGCGGGTGACGACCAGGCTGTTCATGCGGTTGGTGCCGCCGCCGATGACGCCGCGCAATCCGCCGGTGCCGAATTCGAGGTCGCGGTAGAACCGGTCTTCCAGTTCCTTCATGTCGCCCGAAGCGAGCAGGGCCTGGACTTCGGCCTTGAATGCCGGATCCGCTTCATCGCGCAGGTACGCTTCGGCCCGTTCGACGATCGCTGCCTTGTCCATGGGATCTCCTTTGGTTCGGATTATTGTTGCTGCTGACGCCGTTCCGGACATTCTACCTCGATCCCGGGAATATCGCCAGAATCTCCGATGGGTGCGATACGAGGATTTCCGCGCCGGCGGCCAGGAGTTCGGCTTCGTCCCTGAAGCCCCAGAGCACCCCGCAGGCGCGCATGCCCGCGCCACGGGCGGTTTCCATGTCGACCGAGGTGTCGCCGACATACAGCCAGTCGGCAGCGGGGATGCCTGATTGCGCGGCAAGGTCCGCGGCCCCGCCCGGATCGGGCTTGCGGGGCTGCCCCGGCAGGTCTCCCCGCACCAGGGCGAAGGGTATGCCGGGAAACAGGTCGGCCACCATGCGGCGCGTCATCGGATCCGGCTTGTTGGACAGGACCGCCATCGTCACGCCACGCGCGCGCAGGCCGCGCAGGAGTTCGGGAATGCCCTCGTAGGGACGGGTGTGGTCGTTCTGGTGCATCCGGTAGCGCCCGTACGCGTCGTCGTAGACCGCGCGGAATCGCGTTTCGTCCAGGTCGGCGCCCGCGGTGGCGCGGCGCATCAGGACTTCGAAGCCGTTGCCCACCATCCGTTTGTAGGTTGAGGTTTCATGGCCGGACAGGCCGGCCGCGGCAAGCGCCGCGTTGACCGAAAGGGCGATGTCGTCGAGGGTGTCGGCAAGTGTTCCGTCGAGATCGAACAGCGCGGCACGGGGCGGATCGTTGCGATTCATGCACATTCCTGGCGATCGGTGTATGATGGCGGCCGCACCGCGAATCCGGAGGGCCCCTGCGGCTCAAATCTACCGGGGGGCGGAAGGACGGTCAACCGTGGGAGCCCAGGAGTTCCACGCGTACTATCGCGCCCTGTACGGCGATCGCTGGGATGCGCTTTCCGCCGCGCTGCAGGCGCCCGGCGCGCCGTGCGGCATCGCGGTGGGCGAGTCGGGCGGACTGATCGTCCGTCAGGACCCGCCCGAAGGCATGTACCGGTTGGACCCGGCATCATTGGTTCCGGCATTGGCGCTCATGTTCCCGGCGGATGCCGGTTCCGGTGCGGAAATACTCGACGCCTGCGCCGCCCCCGGCGGCAAGACGCTGGTGCTCGCCGCAAGGGCTGGTGTGGCGGGGCCTCGAATCCTTGCCAACGAGGTGTCCTCGGAGCGCCGCAGGCGTCTGTCCGATGTGCTGGACGTGCAACTCGGCGCGCGGATGCGTGCCCGCGTGACGGTGTCGGGGCAGGACGCGGCGGCCATGTGCCGCAGGAACGCCGGACGCTTCGATGCCATACTCCTGGACGCGCCCTGCTCGTCGGAGCGTCATGTCCTGGGCTCCGCCAAAGCCCTGGCGGAATGGACTCAGGCGCGCGTGCGCACCCTCGCGGTGCGGCAGTGGGCGCTGCTCTCCTCGGCTTTCCTCATGCTGAAACCCGGCGGCTGCCTCGTGTACTCGACTTGCGCGCTCTCGCCCGAGGAAAACGACAGGGTCGTGGCGCGGCTCGCATCGCGGTATCCGGATGAATCGAATATCGAGGATCCGGGCGATGCCGGGTGGAGCGACGATGCCGGGCAGGCCGCCGGAGAAAGCTTGCCGGTACGCATCCCCTTCGAGCGAACCGGCCATGGCATGATCATGCTGCCCGATCGCGCGGGCGGCGCCGGTCCCATTTACTGCGCGCGCATCCGCAAGCGCTGATCAGTCGCGGTCCAGGTCTCCGTCCTTGCCGCCCGCGTCGCGGAACGCCTGTTCTTTCGCCTCGATCTCGCGATCGATTCCCTTGAGCTCTTCCAGCAGGGGGGCTATCCCGGCGGTGTAGGCGCCGATCATCGGTTCGTTGCGTTCCACCAGGATTTCGTACACTTCGGTACCCAGCGTTGCGGACAGGCGCTGCGCCCGGTTCCTGAGCTGGAAAATTTCCAGCTTGAGCCGTCCTTTTTCTCCCCATTCCTGGGCTTGGGCGCCCGCCTTGTTCAGGGCATCGCGCGACACATCGACGCTTTTTTCAAGGATACGCTTCATTTGGTCGGAAAACTTCATGCAGCACCTCCCGCCGCCGGATGGCGGCGCCGTCGCCTTTCCGGCGGGCATCATACACAGTATCATAATGTATGGAGGTGGTGTATGTACGGTATGTCCATCGCGTTCATCGCCGCTGCGCTCGTCTGGGTCCTGTTTGTCGCCGTAAGCCTTCGGATGCGGCAAAAGGCGGTTACCGCTTTCCTTGCCGTACTCCTCCTGCTGTGGGCCGCGGGATCCTGGTTCGCCTACCTGGCGGCAGACGTGGCGCCCATCGTTGCGCTCCTGGCCCTGCCCGCGATCATCCTGGTGCCGATGATCCGCATCGTCACCGAATACCAGCGCGGGGTCCTGTATCGGCTCGGACGCATGCAGGGCATCGCGGGACCGGGCTTCAACCTTGTGCTGCCCTTCGGCATAGATCTCATGCGCAAGGTGGACATGCGCACCTTCACCATCGACGTGCCCAAGCAGGAAGTGATCACGCGCGACAACGTGCCCGTCCTGGTGGACGCGGTGGTGTACTTCAACGTGTTCGATCCCTCGCTCGCGGTAAACAAGGTTGCCGACTACGTCAAGAGCACCAGCTTGCTGTCGCAGACCATCCTGCGTTCGGTGCTCGGCCAGCACGAGCTGGACGAAATGCTGTCCAAGCGCGCCGAACTCGGACAGAACCTCCGCCTTCTGCTGGACGAAGCCACCGACCCCTGGGGCATCAAGGTGACGGCGGTGGAAATAAAGGCGGTGGAACTGGCCGATACCATGAAGCGGGCCATGGCGCGCCAGGCGGAAGCCGAGCGCGAGCGCCGGGCCAAGATCATCGCCGCGGAGGGTGAACTGCAGGCCAGCCAGAAGCTGTCCGAGGCCGCCGCCGTCATGGCAGTCCAGCCGACCTCGCTGCAGTTGCGCTACCTGCAGACGCTTACCGAAATCGCCGTGGAGAAGAATTCGACCATCATCTTCCCCCTTCCGATGGAAATCGTCCGTTATTTCGACAAGCTGGCGCCCAAGGAGGAGTGAGTGCGCTGTCCCCACTGCGGAAGCCTGGACGACAAGGTGATCGATTCGCGCAGCCTGGCCAATGGCGAGTCGATCCGCCGCCGCCGCGAATGCCTGTCCTGCAATCTGCGCTTCACCAGCTACGAACGCATCGAGGAGCAGCCCCTGATGGTCGTCAAGCGCGGCGGCCGGCGGGAACCCTTCGAACGCGCCAAACTGGAGCGCGGCCTGGTGCGCGCGCTGGAAAAACGGCCGGTTTCGCAGCTTTCGGTGGAAAACCTCATCAATGAAATCGAAGACGAGGCCGCGCAGATCGCGCGCGCCAGCAACGAAATACCCAGCACCACCCTGGGTGATCTTGTGCTGCGAAGGCTCTACGCGCTGGACCAGGTGGCCTACATCCGCTTCGCTTCGGTCTACAGGAAATACGAAACGCCCGACGAGTTCATCCGCGAAATCGAATCGCTCGAAAAGTCGGGAGGCGGCGCGATCGCATAGCCGGTGGGCATTCCACCGGCTAAGGATCCATGCGGTTCCGGATCCATGAAAGAAAAAAGCCGCCCGGGTTTTTCCGGGCGGCTTTTTTTGTTTTCGGCAGGTTCCCGCCCCGCTCGGGGGGGGGGCGGGCGGTACTGATCAGTCTTCTTCTTCCTCGTGCGTGCGGAAGGCCTGCGCGGCCTTGATCACGTCGTCGGCGATCTTGCCGGTGATCGGCGCGTAGTGGTCGAAGTCGATCTCGAAGGAACCGGTTCCCGAGGTCATGGAGCGCAGGTCGATCGCGTAGCGCAGCAGTTCAGCCTGCGGGACCTGCGCCTCGATCTGCACGATGCCGCCGCCGACCTGGTTCTGGCCAGAGATGCGGCCGCGGCGGCCGGAAAGGTCGGACATGACGTCGCCGAGGTTCTTGTCCTCGACATATACGGACAGATTCATGATCGGTTCGAGCAGCACGGGGCTGGCGTTCTTGGTGGCCTCGCGGAAGGCGCCGCGCGAGGCGATCTTGAATGCCATTTCCGATGAGTCTACCGGGTGTTCCTTGCCGTCGGTGATCGCGGTCTTGACGTCCACGACCGGGTAGCCGGCGACGACGCCGTTTTCCATGGCCTGATGGATGCCCTTTTCGATGCCGGGAATGAAGCCGCGCGATACGGACTGGCCGAACAGCTTGTTTTCGAACTCGTACCCCGTGCCGCGGGGCAGGGGCTCGACCTCGAACACGACGCGGGCGTACTGGCCGTGTCCGCCGGTCTGCTTCTTGTGCGTGTATTCGGCGCCGGTCTTCTTGGTGATGGTTTCACGGTAGGCGACGCGGGGCACGCGGGTTTCGGCCAGAATCTTGGCCTGGGTCTTGATGCGGTCGAGGATCATGTTGATCTGCAGTTCGCCCATGCCCGCGATGACGGTTTCCTTGGTTTCGGCGCTGAATGCGACCTGGAAGGTACGGTCCTCTTCCGCGGCCTTGTACAGCATTTCGTTGAGCTTGTCTTCTTCTTTTTTGTTGGCCGCCGAAATGGCCAGGGTGTGCACCGGGGTCGGCAGCTTCAGGGGGCTGTACGCGCGGGGTTTTTCCTCGGCGGAGAGGGTATCGTTGGTCTTGAGGCTGGCGGCCTTGGCGATGATGCCGATGTCGCCCGCGGCAAGGCTGGGCACTTCCTCGAGTTTCTTGCCCTGGGCCGAATACAGTTTGCCCAGGCGTTCCTTGTGGCTGTCGCGCACGTTCACCACATCGAGTTCGGGCGCCAGGATGCCGGTGATCACCTTCACGAACGAAAGGCGGCCGGAGAACTGGTCGATCTGGGTCTTGATGACCAGGGCGGTCGCGGGCTTGGACGGATCCACCGAAACCTCGATCGTTTCCTCGCCGCGGGTAGCCTTTTCCGGCGCGAGCTTGGTCGGATCCGGAGCGATGGCGGCGAGGAAATCCGCGAGGGCCGCGACGCCGACATTGCGCGCGCCCGAGCCCGCGAATGCCGGCACGATCTTTCCGGCGGCCAGCGCCTCGCGCAGGCCCTTTTCGGTCTCTTCCTGGCTGAGTTCGCCATCGGTCAGGTATTTTTCCATGAGATCGTCATCGCCTTCGGCGGCGGCTTCCCAGATGCGGGCGCGCGCGGCGGCCACGGCATCGGCCATGTCGGCGGGAATCTCCGTTGCGGTTTCCTTCTGGTCGTGCGAAGCCGGACGGCGGTACGCCTTTCCGCGCAGCACATCCACCACGCCCGAAAGCGAAGCGCCTTCGCCCATGGGGATGGTGACGGGCACCGCGTCCACCTTGAACTTGGCCTTGATGTCGTCGAGCGAATTGGAGAACGAGGCGCGGTCCTCGTCCAGGCGGGTGACGAACACCACGCGGGGCTTGGCGCGCGATTCCAGGTTGCGCCAGAGCTTGATCGTTTCGATCTGCACGCCGGACTTGCCGTCCACCAGCAGGAGGGCGGTTTCGCAGGAGCGGAAGGCGAGTATCACCTCGCCCACGAAGTCGGAGGAACCGGGCGCATCGATGAAATTGATCTTGGTGTCGCCCACGGTGACATGGGTGAGCGTGGAGCGCACGGAAATCTTGCGGGCGATTTCGTCGTCGCCGTAGTCGCTGACCGTCTTTCCGGATTCTATGGTTTCGGGCTTGGATATGGCCCCACACTGGAAGAGGATATGTTCGAGGAGGGTGGTCTTGCCGGTACTGCCGTGACCGGCGATGGCCACATTCCGGATGCGGTCGGTCGCGAATGCCATAAAAACGCTCCTTGAGGGTGGAAACTGGGTACGTCCCTATACGGAGGATAAGGAAGATGCACTATTATAAACTGACCATTCGCGGTGTCAACCTGAAGATTCTTGCAGATGCTGACAGTACATGATATAGGCCGCAAAACCGCTGATAAAGGAACGAGGCTGCCCGTGGTGCCGGACAGCCTCGCGCATCGATGGGACCAGGGCGACTCGAACGCCCGACCTACTGCTTAGAAGGCAGTTGCTCTATCCGGTTGAGCTATGATCCCGGACCGGATTCGGGCATCGCGCCCTTGTCGGGATGAGCGGATTTGAACCGCTGATCTCTTGCTCCCAAAGCAAGCGCCTTAGCCCCTAGGCTACATC
>CAYRXK010000071.1:0-12243 GCA_964428265.1 uncultured Treponemataceae bacterium | reverse complement strand
GGTACGCCGCGAGGGACATAGTCCTTTTTTCCACGCCCTTTCTCGCCACCTACATCGCCTTTCTCGTGTTTCCCGTGCTGTACGGCGTCTACCTGAGTTTCTTCGACTGGGACATCCTCTCCACCAGGAAATTCATCGGATTCGGCAACTTCGCCGAGGCCTTCGGCGATCCCATGTTCCTTTCATCCTTCGCGCACACGCTGCAGTTCGTGCTGATGTCCACGCCGGCCATCATCGTCGCGGGATTCCTGCTGGCGCTCCTGACCGTCCGGCCGGGCAGGATCGGCAAGGCGTCGGAGACGGTATTCTTCCTGCCCTATATTTTGAGCACCACGGTGGTGGGCACCCTGTGGGCCTGGCTGTTCCAGAAGAATTTCGGCTTGTTCAACCAGCTGCTCGGCGCGGCCGGCATGAAGCCCGTGGCCTGGCTGAGCGATCCCTCGATCGCCATGCTGTCCATCGTCATCGCGACGATCTGGTGGACCGCCGGCTTCAACATGATCCTTTTTTCCGCCGCCATGAAGCAGATTCCCGATGAAATCTACGACTCCGCCCGCATCGACGGGGCAGGCAGGATGGCGATATTGTTCAGGATCACGATACCCCTTTTGCGCGATACGACCCTGCTCGTGGTCATCCTGCAGCTGATCGCGTCGTTCAAGGTATTCGGGCAGGCCTTCGTCATGACCGGAGGCGGCCCCTACAACACCACGCAGGTGCTGGTGCAGTACGTATACAAGACCGGATTCAGCT
This sequence comes from uncultured Treponemataceae bacterium, assembly GCA_964428265.1. GTDB lineage: Bacteria > Spirochaetota > Spirochaetia > Treponematales > Rectinemataceae > CAYRXK01. Next base: position 11,490 of record CAYRXK010000071.1, on the reverse strand, counting down.
ACTTCCGGCTCGGTTACGCGTCGGCGATGTCGATCCTGCTGTTCCTGGTCATCCTTCTCATTTCCGCGTTCCAGTTCGTCGCGGGCAGGGAGCGCGCATGATGCGGAAATCATTGGCGTTCGCCGCGCTCGCCGCGCTGTTCGCGCTGTGGCTGCTGCCGCTGTTCTGGCTGGCGGTCACCTCGCTGAAGCTGGAACAGGACGTGATGACCGACCGCCTGGCCCTGTTCACGGTGGCGCCGTCCTTCGCCAATTACCTGAAGGCGATCACCGGCACCGAGATAAAGGCCTGGCTGATGAATTCGCTCATCGTGGCATCCGCCACCACCCTGCTGACGCTGGTCCTGGATTCCACGATGGCCTACGTGCTGGCGCGGTTCAGGTTCCGCGGACGCGACGCGCTGCTGCTGTTCATCCTGGCGGGCATGATGGTGCCGTTCGAGGTGATCATCATCCAGTTGTACCTGCAGTTCAACGCGCTGGGCCTTTTGAACAGCCTGGTTGCGGTAGTGCTGCCGCGCCTGGCGCTGCCCATCGGCGTGTTCATCCTGACGCAGTTCTTCAAGGGCATACCCGATGCCCTGGAGGAAGCCGCCTACATGGACGGGGCGACCAGGTTCCTCATTTTCAGGTCGATCATCCTTCCGCTGGGAAAATCGGCCATCTTCGTCGTGGCCATCCTCTCGTTCATCGGCGCGTGGAACGACTTCCTCTGGCCGCTCGTCGCGGTATCCGATTCGGCCAAATACACCATCACGGTGGGTATCGCGAATTTCCAGGGCACCCACGGCACCGAATACGCGCTGATAATGGCCGGCGCGGCGATCGCGTCCGTTCCCCTGATCGTCATCTACCTGATATTCAAGCGCAACATCATCAAGGGCATAGCCATGACCGGCATCAAAGGCTGAATTTCAAATGAGCGACCACGAAGGCTTCGGATTCCACCATGATGAGCGTATTTTCGCCGAACATCCCGACCCATCCTGGGCCAGGCGGAACTGGATGAATCTGGAAGGAACGTGGCGCATAACGCACCGCGGAGTCGAAAAGGATATCCGCGTGCCCTTTCCGATAGGCAGCGAACTGTCGGGCGTCGATTTCCGCGACTCCGGCAGTTTTGTCTACCGCAGGAATTTCGAGTTTCCCGGCTGGTCTCCGGAGAAGCGGTACATCCTGCGGGTGGGCGCCTGCGATTACCGCTCCGAGGTGCGCGTGAACGGCACCGCGGTGGGGGGCCATGTCGGCGGCTACGCGTCGTTCACCCTGGATATCACCAAGGCCCTGCGCGCGGGAACCAACGCGATCGAAATCCGCGTGGCCGATTCGCACAGCCCCTTTCAGGCTCGCGGCAAGCAGACTTTCCGGCGCGATGCGTATTTCGTGTGGTACGCCGGAATTTCCGGCATCTGGCAATCTGTGTGGATCGAGGAAACGGGTCCCTGCCGCCTGGAGAGGGCCGAAACCCGCGTGGATTTCGCGGCCAGGCGCATCGTCGTTGCGGCGTTCGCCGACGGCCCTGACGGCAGCCTTCGCGACTGCGGATTGTCGGTGGCGGTCAGGTCGCCGGGCGGCGCCGCGAAGACTTTCACCGCGACGGCGCCCGCGAGCGACGGAAAGTTCATGTGCGCCTTTGGATTCGACGAGATCGAGGCGGCCCTCTGGTCGCATGACGCGCCGAACCTGCACGCGATGACCCTGACGCTTTCGCGCGGCGGAGCGTTATGCGATCAGGTTGAAACCTATTTCGGCATCCGTGACATCGCCGTGGACGGAAAAGGTATCCGCATCAACGGCGAGCCGGTATTCCTGAAAATGGCGCTGGTGCAGGGCTATTATCCGGGCGGTGTCTACACGCCAGAATCCTTCGCCCGCATGGAAGAAGACCTGCGCGCGCTGAAGACGCTGGGCTACAACGGCGCGCGCATCCACGAAAAGGTCGAGCATCCCTATTTCAGCTATCTGTGCGACCGCCTGGGCATCATGACCAGTTTCGAGATGCCTTCGTTCTACCTGCCATCGCGCGGCGCCTTCGCGCGCTACGAATCCGAACTGAAGGAACTCATACTACGAGACCTGGCGCATCCTTCCTGCATCATGCGCATGCTGTTCAACGAAACCTGGGGCATGTGGGGCATGTACGGCAGGAAATCGAAGACGCGGCGCTTCGTCCTTGCGATGTACGATCTGGCGAAATCACTCGACCCCACCAGGCCGGTCATCGACAACAGCGGCTGGGAACACATAAAAACCGACATCGCGGATTTCCACCACTACCTCAGGAATGCCGCGCTGGCGCGCGACGTCTACCGGGGCATACGCGACGGCAACGAGGAAATCATCGGCGGATTTTCCCTGGCGAGGGTGCTGTCGTTCTATTTCCGCGACGAGGTGCCGACGAAAACGCGGCCGATATTCCTGGAAAAGGCGGCGGCGCGCCCCGAGGTGCCCCTCTTTCTGAGCGAATACGGCGGTTTCGGCTGGTACGACACCGAGCGCAGGGACGCCGTCATCGAAAGCATCGAGGAATACACGCGCGACATAGTGGATTCTGGCCTGTTCTGCGGCTATTGCTACACCCAGCTCTACGATGTGGGCGCGGAAGTGAACGGCCTGATGAGCTTCGACCGGAAATTCAAGGTTGAAATCGCGCGCGTGCGCGCCGCAAACTCCGATTGAACTGGGCGATAGCGGCGCTGGAAGCCTGCGACGCGGTGATCTTGGCCACACTGGCCTGCGCGATTTCCCGCATCGCAACCTGCCCATGCAGGCCTGCAACCTGTTCATGGGCGCGGGGCTATGGGGCCGGGTGTCGGCAACGCTTGCCGGTGGCGCATGCCGGCAGCATAAGTGCAGTCTCAAGAATGATTTGACGATTTCCTGATACGGGTTTATTATTCTTCTTAAGCGATCGTGCCGCACCTTTTGCATGAAAGAGTCGCGCGCGCTCGGCGAACGTCCCGCTCTACCCACCGGCAAGGCGCCTCATCCGCCGAATACCCCGCCCTTCCGTTTCGCGGGATGGGCCTGTTTTCCGCATGAAGAAGGCAATCATGAAACTCAAAACCGTCGCCGCGCTGCTGGCGCTGCTGACCCTCGTCGTTTCCGGCGCGTCCGCCCAGCCCGATTTCTTCGATGCGGCCAGATCGGGCACGCCCCGGCAGGTCGAGGATGCGATCAGGGCCGGCGCCGCGGTGAACGCACGCTCCGCCGCCATGGGCATGACGCCGCTGATGACCGCCGCGAAATTCAACCGGTATCCGGCGGTGATCGAGGCGCTGCTGAAGGCCGGCGCGAGGCTGGACGACCGCGACGATACCGATGCCGCTACACCGCTGATGCTCGCCACGGGCTGGAACGATTCGCCCGATGTCGTGCGCGTGCTTCTGGCCGCGGGCTCGGAAATCGACGCGCGTGACGGGTTCAACAACAAGACGCCGCTCATGTTCGCCGCGATGTACGGTACGAATCCCGAAATCGTCTTCGTCCTCCTGAACGCCGGCGCGGACGGGCGCCTGAAATCGTTCAAGGGGCTGACCGCCTGGGACTACGCGGAACGCAATCCGGCGATGAAGGGAACCCGGGAACTGGCGGATCTGGATCAGGCGAGGAAATAACCGCCTGGCGAACAGGCAGATGGCAGACAAAATCTACCCATTCGATGCTTGACATGGCCTCCATCTGGGGTAGACTCGGATAAATACTCGGTTTCCGCCTGTTTTTTGGTGAAATATGCATAGTTTTGCATGTCTCCGATCCGGCACCGGGTGTCAGGGGGTGTTTCATGGTCTACAGGATTCAGGACATGAGCTGGGTGGAATTCGACGCGCGGCGCAAGGGCACCGACACGGTCCTGATTCCCACCGGCGCGGTCGAGATCTACGGGCCCCACCTCCCCATGGGATCGGACAGCATCGTCGCCGAGGCCCTCTGCCTGGCCCTGGCCGAACGGACCGGAGCGCTGGTGGCACCGAACATCCAGATGGGCGATTCGTCCATGCTGATGGACTACCCGGGCACCCTGCCCCTGCGCCGCACCACCTACGAGGCCGCCATCGACGACCTGAGCAGCACCCTGATCGGCTACGGCTTCAAAAACCTCATGTACATCAACGGCCACGCCGGCAATGTCGAAATCGTCAGCTCGCTGGCGCGCCGCTACCAGCGCCAGCACGGGGTGCGCTGCGGCCAGATCGACTGGTGGCGCTTCGCCGCGGCGAACGCCGAGGGCATCCTGGACCTGAAGGGCTACATGGCGCACGGACACGCCTCCGAGTGCGGCACCTCGATCCTGCTGCACCTCAGGCCCGACCTGGTGGACATGTCCAGGGCCACCAAGATCCTGCCCACCTCGGACGCCTACGAAAAATTCACGGACGTGATCCGCTACATTCCCTTCGGCAGCAAGACGCCCAACGCCACCATCGGCGACGCCACCATCGCCACGGCGGAAAAGGGCAGGGCGCTGTTCGAAAAATGCGCGGACCGCATCGCGGACTACATGCGGCACGAATTCGGGACCATGAAGCCCTGAGGCCATGAAACCCTGATTCCGAAGGCTCACCATTTTCAAGGAGGAAAGCATATGTCGAGGAAAATCACGGCGATCGGCGCCATCTTCGCGATCGCGCTCGTCCTGGCGGCCGGCGCCGCCGACACCAGGAAACTGAAGGACACCCTCCGGGTGGCCACCTGGGAAGACCTGAAGACCATGGATCCGCAGGCGTCCAATTTTGTCAGCAATTGGATGGTACAGCTGAACATCTACGACAAGCTGGTCTACGAGGATGCCGAGGGCGACGTGCAGCCGCGCCTGGCCACGGAATGGAAGTTCCTGGACGACCTGACCCTGGAAATGAAACTGCGAAAGGACGTGACCTTCCACGACGGCGGCAAGTTCACCGCCGAGGACGTCCTGTTCACCTTCAAGCGCGGCAAGGCCAACCCGATCAGCGCCTCGACCTTCGCGCCCTTCGATCTGGACAACACCGTGATCGTGGATCCCTACACCATCCGCATCAAGTTCAAGACCCCGTATGCGGCGATCTTCAACACCCTCAGCACGGGCCGCGGCAGCATCGTCAGCAAGGCGGCGGTGGAACGCATGGGCGCCGACGCCTACGCCCGCGCGCCGGTCGGCACCGGCCCCTACAAGCTGGTCAGCTGGAAGTCCGGCACCGAAATCGTCCTGGTCCGCAACGACAACTACTGGGGCCCGAAGGCGATCACCAAGAACGTGATCTACTCGATCATCCCCGAGGCGGCCAACCGCGTCATAGAACTTGAAACCGGCGGCGTGGACGCGGTGTTCGACGTGGCGGCCAACGACGTCAAGCGCGTCAAGGCCATGAAGGACGCCAAGATCCTGATGGGCCCCTCCAGCCGCTACATGACGCTGACCTTCAGCATGAAGGACCAGCTCCTGAGCAACAAGGACATCCGCTACGCGCTGTCCTACGCGATCGACAAGAAAGCCCTGGTAGAGACGGTCTACGAAGGCACCGCCATCGTGGCCAACGGCATGTATCCGTCCACCGTATTCGCGTTCAAGGACAAGGGCGTCATGCCCTACGATCAGGCAAAAGCGAAGGAATTGTTGGCCAAGGCCGGCTACCCGAACGGCTTCACGATGAACTTCCTGATCGAAAACCGCGAAGCCGACATCCGCCTGGCCGAAATCATCCAGAACATGTGGGCCGCCGTCGGCGTGAAGGTGAAAATCTTCACGATGAGCGCCTCGACCTACACCGCGCAGGGCAACAAGTTCCAGGCGGGCATGCGCGCCGGCAACGTGAACGAGCCGTCCAACATCCTGATCATCTACGATTCGGCCTTCGGCGAGCGCATCGAACCGAACGACAAGGAACTGGACAAGAAGCTGGCCGCCGCCAAGACCATCTACGACGCCAAGAAGCGCGCCGCCGCCTACCACGCGATTCAGGATTACCTGTACGACATCCGCTACACGGTGCCCTTCGCCTTCACGCCGGTCATCTACGCGATCAGCAACAAGGTCGAGGGTTTTGCCTGCGAGCCGATGCAGCAGGTCGAAATGGCCAAGGTGTCGGTCTACCAGTAAGCGGCCGCTTTCAAAGCCAGGGGGGGAGGTTCAGGCGTGTACAAGTTCGTAGCGAGACGAATCCTGATGATGATACCGGTGCTCCTCGGAGTGTCGTTCGTCATCTTCAGCATGCTGTATTTCGCCCCGGGCGACGCGGCCGACGTCATCCTGGGCGACCTGGCCACCCCCGAGGACAAGGCCACGTTCCGCGCGCAGCACGGCCTGGACCAGCCTTTCCTGGTCCAGTACCTGCGGTATATGGAGGGGGTGCTGACCCGGGGAGACCTGGGCACCTCCTACGTGACGCGGCAGCCGGTCACGATAGAGATCCTGCAGCGCTTTCCCGCCACCCTGAAGCTGGCCGCGCTCAGCGTCGGGCTGGCGGTCATCATCGGCGTGTCGGTGGGCATCATCTCCGCCACGCGCCAGTATTCGTTCATGGATACCTTCTTCACCTCGATATCGATGATCGGCGTCTCCATGCCCAATTTCTGGCAGGGCATGATGCTGATCATCGTGTTCGCGGTGTGGTTGCGCTGGTTCCCGCCCTCGGGGTTCAGCACGCCGATGCACTGGGTGCTGCCGGCGGTGACGGTGGGTACCAACAGCTCGGCCAACATCATGCGCATGACGAGATCGAGCATGCTGGAAATCATCCGGCAGGACTACATCCGCACCGCGCGCGCCAAGGGCCAGACCGAGCGCGTGGTGATCTGGAAGCACGCGCTGAAGAACGCCCTGATTCCCATCATCACCGTCGTGGGCCTTTCCTTCGGGCGGCTGCTCGGGGGCGCGGTGCTGACCGAGTCCATTTTTTCCATTGCGGGTGTCGGCAAGCTCATGGTCGACGCCATCAAGCTGAAGAACGTGCCGATGGTGCAGGGGGGCGTGCTGTTCATCGCCTTCGTGATGTCCATCGTGAACCTGGTGGTGGATATCCTGTACAGCTTCGCGGATCCCAGGATCCGGTCCATGTACACGCGGCCGCGGGCCAGGAAACTGCCGAAGCCGGAGGTTGCCTGACATGGCCGGGAACGATGTCGCGGTACGCATGAAAAACCGCGGGCAGCTGAAGGACATCGCCCGCAGGTTCCTGAAAAACAAGGGCGCGGTGCTGGGGCTGGCGTTCATCGCCGTGCTGGTCGTGTGCGCCCTCTTTCCCGGGCAGATCGCGCCCTACGGCTACGACGACCAGATGCTCACCCGCCGCTTCCAGAATCCGGGCGCGGCGCACCTGTTCGGCACCGACGAATACGGGCGCGACATCTTCAGCCGCGTCATCTACGGCTGCCGGATTTCGCTGACCCTGGGCCTGGTGTCGGTCACGATATCCTGCGTGCTGGGCATCATCCTGGGCTGCATTGCCGGCTACTACGGACGCGTGGTCGACAACCTCATCATGCGGATCATCGACATCATGCTGTCCATCCCGAACATCCTGCTCGCGGTGTCCATCGTGGCCGCCCTGGGCACCAGCTTCTTCAACCTGATGCTGGCCATCGGCATCGGGTCGGTGCCCGGCTACGCGCGCATCGTGCGCGCCGCCATCCTTTCCGTGAAGGAGCAGGAATACATCGAGGCCGCGCGGTCCAACGGCGCTTCCGACTGGCACATCATCCGGCAGCACATCCTGCCGAACTGCATGGCGCCCATCATCGTGCAGGCCACGATCAGCATCGCGCAGGCGGTCCTTTCGGCCGCGGGCATGAGCTTCATCGGCCTGGGCATCATGCCGCCCACGCCCGAATGGGGTTCCATGCTGGCTTCCGGCCGCGCCTACATACGGGACTACTGGTACGTGGTCACCTTCCCGGGTCTGGCCATCATGCTGACGGTCTTCTCCATCAATCTACTCGGCGACGGGCTGCGCGACGCGCTGGACCCGCGCCTGAAAAGCTGAAGGGCGCGCACCATGGGCGAACGCATTCTCGAAATATCCGGATTGAGGGTCGAGTACGTGACCGGCGGCACGGTGGTGCGCGCGGTGAACGGGATAGATCTGGCGCTGGAAAAGGGCGAATCGCTCGGCCTGGTCGGCGAGACCGGCGCGGGCAAGACCACCACGGCCCTGAGCATTATGCAACTGGTGCCCGATCCGCCCGGGCGGATCACCGACGGCAGGATCCTCTACGACGGGCGCGACATCATCACCATGGACCCGGCGGAAAAGCGCGAAATCCGCGGCAACCACATTTCCATGATCTTCCAGGACCCGATGACCGCCCTGAACCCGGTGCTGACCGTCGGCGACCAGATCGCCGAGGTGATCCGGCTGCACCAGAAACTGTCGCGGTCCGACGCATCCATCAAGGCGCAGGAAATGCTGGAACTGGTGGGCATTCCCGGCGAGCGCTACGGCGAGTATCCGCACCAGTTTTCCGGCGGCATGAAGCAGCGCGTGGTCATCGCCATCGCCCTGGCCTGCAATCCCAAGCTGCTCATCGCCGACGAGCCCACCACCGCCCTGGACGTGACCATCCAGGACCAGGTGCTGGACCTGATCGAAAAGCTGAAAAAGGAATTCGGCACCTCGCTCCTGCTGATCACGCACGACCTGGGCGTCGTGGCCGAAGTCTGCAGCAAGGCGGCGATCATGTACGCCGGCGAGATCGTGGAATACGGCACCCTGCCCCACATCTACCACAATACCTGCCACCCCTACACCAAGGGGCTTTTCGGCTCGGTGCCCAACCTGAACGAAAAGGTGCAGCGCCTGACGCCGATCAAGGGCCTGATGCCCGATCCGACCAACCTTCCGGTCGGCTGCGCCTTCGCGCCCAGGTGTCCCGAAGCTTGCGCGCGCTGTTCCGAGGGGCCGGTGCCGGTGACGGAAGTGGAACCGGGGCACCTGGTGCGCTGCACCATCTACGACAGGCGAGGCTGATATGGGCGCGTTGCTGGAAGTGAAGGACCTGAAGAAATATTTCAAGACGCCGAAGGGCAACCTGCACGCGGTGGACGGCGTGAGCTTCGCCATAGAACAGGGTAAAACCCTGGGCGTCGTGGGCGAATCGGGCTGCGGCAAATCCACCCTGGGGCGCGTGGCCATACACCTGCTGGAAGCCACCGCCGGGCAGATCATCTTCGAGGGCAAGGACATCAGCCGCCTGGACCGGGCGGGCCTGAAGCACTACCGCCAGCACATGCAGATGATCTTCCAGGATCCCTTCTCGTCGCTGGATCCGCGCATGTCGGTCAGCAACATCATCGCCGAGCCCCTGCGCATCTACAACCGCTTCAAAAACCCGGCGGACCTGAGCGCCGAGGTGGGGCGCCTGATGGACACCGTGGGCCTGGCGCGCCGGCTGTCGGATTCCTACCCGCACGAACTGGACGGCGGCAGGCGCCAGCGCATCGGCGTGGCGCGCGCGCTTTCGCTGCAGCCGAAATTCATCGTCTGCGACGAACCCGTGTCCGCGCTGGACGTGTCCATCCAGGCGCAGATCCTCAACCTGATGCAGGACCTGCAGCAGGAGTACAACCTGACCTACCTGTTCATCACGCACAACATGGCGGTGGTGAAGCACATTTCCGACAAAATCCTGGTGATGTACATGGGCACCATGGTGGAGTACTGCCCCGCGCAGGAGATTTTCGACCAGCGCCTGCACCCCTACACCAAGGCCCTGCTGGCCGCGGTGCCCGTGCCCGTGCTCGGCGGCAAGAAGGAACGGCGCCTCCTGAAGGGCGAGATCACCTCGCCGGTGAACCTGAAACCCGGCTGCCGCTTCGCCAAGCGCTGCCCCTACGCGTCGGAGCGCTGCTTCGCCGAGGACCCCGTCTTCGAGGAAGTGAAGCCCGGGCACTTTGTCGCGTGCCACAACGTCCGGTCCGTGAACGGCATTTCCTGAGATTTTCCGAAATACGCTGAAGGAGCACATAGATGAGAAAATTCCTGGTGGGCGTGATCCAGCCGGACACCCAGAACGACAAGGGCAAGAACCTGGAGGCGATCGGCGAAATGATCGACCAGGCCGCCGCGCGCGGCGTGTCGCTGGTGTCGCTGCCCGAGGTGATGAACGTGATCGGCCCGAACGTGGGCGAAGGCGGCCAGGCCGAGCCCATACCCGGCTACACCACGGAGTTCCTGGCCCGCAAGGCACGCCAGCACAAGATCTGGGTGCACGGCGGCAGCTTCGCCGAGGAGATCCCCGGCAACGCCAAGGCGTACAACACCACCATCATGCTCAATCCCAAGGGCGAGGTGGTGGCGCGCTACCGCAAGCTGCACACCTTCGACGTGACCCTGCCCGACGGCACCATAGCCAACGAATCAGAACGGATCGAGCCGGGCTCGGACATCGTGACCGTGGACACCGAACTGGGCACCCTGGGCTTTTCGATCTGCTACGACATCAGGTTTCCGGAGCTCTTCCGCCTGCTGGCGCTGAACGGGGCGCAGATCATCTTCACGCCGGCCAACTTCACCCTGCCCACCGGCAAGGACCACTGGGAACCCATCCTGCGCACGCGCGCCATCGAAAACGGCTGCTACATCATCGCGTCCGCGCAGATCGGCAAGAAACCCAAGTTCGCCGCCTACGGCAACAGCATGGTCATCGACCCCTGGGGCGCGGTGATCGCCCGCATGCCGGACCGCACCGGCTTCATCGTGGCCGAAATCGACCTGGACTACCTGGACACCATACGCGGGCGCATTCCCTCGCTGAAAAACAGACGCACCCAGGCCTACGACCTGCGCCGCGCCGACCCGAGCGCCGCAGCAGACCTCCGCCCGGCCGCCGACAGGAGCACCACATGACCCTGGACAAGGAAACGATCGACCGCTTCATGAAGGTGGATCCGGCCACCATCGGGCACTACGTCAGCACCGGCTACATGAAGCCCGAGATGAAGCCCATCAACAAGCATTCCAAGATGGTGGGGCCGGCCTACACCGTGCGCATCCAGGGCAAGGATTCCTGCGCCCTGTACTACGCGCTGCAGCACGCGCCCAAGGGCTCGGTCATCGTGATCGACCGCTGCGGCGATACCATGTACGCCTGCGTGGGCGAAATGGTCGCGCTGTTCGCCGAGTGCCAGGGCTTCGCGGGCATCGTAATCGACGGCCCGGCGACGGATTCGCTGGCGATAGAGAAGTCGGGCTTTCCCGTGTTCTGCACCGGCATTTCGGTGGTGACCACCAACGTCATCGGCATTTCCGGCGAGCACGACGTGACCGTGCAGTGCTCCGGCGCCACGGTGCGCCCCGGCGACATCGTCTTCGGCGACGCCGACGGCGTCATGGTGATCCCGCCCGAAAAGGCGATGGAGCTCTTGAAAAAGGCCGAGGAATCGGTGGCCCGCGAGGTTGACCTGCGCGCCCATTTCCGCGCGGGCGGCTTCCCGAAAATCAACATCGAGCGGCTGTACCACACCGACGTCATGGGGATGATCAACGAGCTGAAGAAGTTCGATTGACCGGAGGAA
>CAYRXK010000070.1:0-12331 GCA_964428265.1 uncultured Treponemataceae bacterium | reverse complement strand
TGACTTCCTCGTTGGCCAGGCCGGTCTTGCAGGAGGGGCACCAGTTGATGGGCATCTCCGATTCGTAGGCAAGGCCGCGCTTGAAGATCTGCAGGAAGATCCACTGCGTCCACTTGAAGTAGTCGTCGTCGCAGGTGGCGACTTCGCGGTCCCAGTCGTAGGAAAAGCCGAGCGCCTTGATCTGGGTGCGGAAGCGGTCGATGTTGGCGCGCGTGGTCACGGCCGGGTGCGTGCCGGTCTGGATGGCGTAGTTTTCCGCCGGCAGGCCGAAGGCGTCGAAGCCCATCGGGTGCAGGACGTTGTATCCGTTCATGCGCAGGAAGCGGCAGTAGATGTCGGTGGCGGTGTAGCCTTCGGGATGGCCCACGTGGAGGCCCGCGCCCGAGGGATAGGGGAACATGTCCAGGACGTAGCGGCGCTTTTCGCGCGGGAACGAAGGGTCCTCCACCGCGCGGAAGGTCTTGTCGGCGTCCCAGCGCGCCTGCCATTTCTTCTCTATATCAGCGTACGGATACTTGGCCATGCCGGAGATAGTAGCCGAGTCGCGCCCCGCGCGGCAATGGCGTACAATGGAGGTATGAAGAAGATGGGCGAAGCGGCTGCAGCGCTACCTGCTCGGCGCGGACGGAAGATTCGGCGATCCCCTGCTGGCCGAATCGAATGGCGGCACGGTCTACCTGACCCAGGCTGGCGACACAGGCAGCCGCGGCGATCCCTGCGACCGCGCGCCCTCCGTCGTGCTGGAAGGATTTGCATTCGACCTGGCCAAGGTGTTCGCGGACTGACGTGATGCGGCTCTCGGTGCGCAGCGCGCCCCCGGTTGACGGATCCGGAATGCGGGATGATGCTGAAATGGAGATATTCACCAAATTTTCCGGGAGGTCATCCGCATGAAGAGGAATGTCGTACGCGCGATCGCGATCGCAGTCCTGATCGGCACCGCCGCATCCTGCACCGTGCTGCAGGGGAAAAAGCTGGCGCCCGGCCAAGCCAAGAAGATGACCGGCCAGCAGAACGCCAGTTCGCTCACACCCGGCAAGAAATAAGCGCCGGACAGGGTTCTCCGGGCGGGGATGGGCGGCTCGGGCGCGCCTGTCCCCGCCTTTCCATGCCTGTCCGCGCCGATCGTGTCCGGACATGGTGGATTTCCCCCTCGACATGTATACAATATGCCACTAGGGGGAAGCGCCAGTGTCTCTGTCGGTCCGCGATATCCTCAATCTGGACAAGGAATACCGCTTCTCGGTGATCGCCGGCGCGCGTGGCCTGGACACCAGGCAGGTGTCCACCTGCGTGGTGGTGGACGTGCCCGACGCGCAGAGCTGGATCCGCGGGGGCGAATTCCTGATCAGCGCCGGCTACATTTTTACCCGCAATCCGCTGGCGCTCCTGTCGCTGATCGAGGGCGCGGCGCTCGCCGGCGCGGCCGCGTTGGGCATAAAGGTCGGCCGCTTCCTGGGCGACCTGCCGCGCGAAGTGATCGAACTGGCCGACCGCCTCGATTTTCCGCTGATCGATATTCCCGCGCACATCAACCATGGCGACATCATCAACAAGGTGCTGGCCGCCATCGTGAACCAGCGCTTCCGCATCCTTTCGCAATCCAGCGGCATACAGGACTTTTTCCTTGATCAGGTCGTGCGGGGCGCCCCGTTCGAAGCCATACTGGACGGTTTCGAGCGGTTCACCGGCTGCCCGGTCAGGCTGGTCCAGGAGGAGACGCAGAGCGTGGCCAGTTCGCGCGGCCTGCGCGAGGGGTCCTTTGCCGATATCGCGCAGGGCACCGGACCGGGCGAAGGGGGGCCGCTGGTCGATATCGCGGCGTCGGGCCCACCGCTGCTTTCGGCGCGGGTGGACGCGCTGACCCTGGCGGGCAGGCACCTGGGCGACCTGTATTATGCCGAGGGCAGGGAGCCCGAGGATGAGCTGGCGAAGGCAGCGCTTTCCAGCGTGAAGACCGCGCTGATGATCCTGCTGCAGCAGGGGCTGGCCATCACCGAGGCCAAGCGGCGGCGCGGCGATGACCTGCTGCAGGATCTCCTGTTCCGCCGCGGCATTTCGCCGCAGGATCAGGCCGCGGTGGCAAGCATGCTGGGGTGGCGCCACGAGGGCCGCGCGCTGATCGCGGTGATGAAGGCGGCATCAGGGCAGGGGGCTGAACTGGCGGGCGTCGCGGCCATCTGCGCCAGGGTCCTGTCGGCGCGCGTGGTCGGCGCGCTGTTCACCGAAGTGGCCGGCGCGGCCGTGTTCGTGTTGCCGGTTCCGGAAGGCTGCGAGGCCGACCGAGGGCTGCGCGACGAGGTCAGGCAGGCCCTGCGCGAGGTCGAGCGCCAGACCGGCATCGGCATGGTGGCCGCGCTCGGATCGCCCCGCCCCGGGTTGGCCCTGGTGGGCGAAAGCTACCACGAGGCGCGGGAAACCCTGGAACTCCTGGAACGGCTGGCACGGTTCGGCGAGACCGCCCGCTGGGACGACATGGACCTGGAGCGCATCCTCATCATCGCCCACGGCACCGACGCGGGCCGTCGCCTGGTGCAGCGCCGCCTGAGCCCGCTGGTGAACGCCGACCGGCGGCATCCGGGCAAGGCGACGGGCTTGCTGCGCACCCTGAAAGTGTTCGCCGAGCACCACTGGTCCGTGAAGGAAACGTCGGTGGCGCTTTCGGTGCACTACAACACCATGAAGTACCGGATACAGCACATAACCAGCCTGCTCGACCTTGATTTTGATGACTATCAATCAAGGTTCGAGGTGGCGCTGGCGCTGAGACTGTACCAAATAGACAATAAAATCATATAATATTGCTTTATTTTTGTTGTTTTAGTTCCCGATTTTTAAAATTGAATTAAAATGCAAAATTCCCGCTTCTTTTGCCCCCAAGTTCGATAATAATGCGGTTTTATTTTCGAACCCGGCACCGGCCGTCGCGCAACGGAAGGTACAATCGGTAATCACGGAATCATTCCAGCGTTGCGAGGTGCTGCCATGAAACGGATCCTGGTATTGGTGCCGGTTACGACGAGCCAGTGGAACGCCCCCCTTCTGGAAGAGATGGAGCGCTGCAAGCGGCCCGACACCCACCTCGACATCATCAACCTGAGCAAGGGCCCCGTATCGATCGACGACTGGTTCGACGCGACCTGGGCCGCCCTGCACGTGGTGCAGGCGGCCATGAAGGCCGAAGCCGACGGCTACGACGGCATGATCGTCTACTGCTACGACGACCCGGGCGTCCGCGCGGCCAAGGAAGCGGTGCGCATGCCGGTGGTCGGCCTGGGCGAGGCCAGCGCGCATGTCGCGTCGCTGATCAGCCACAAGTTCGGCATCGTGACCGCGGGCCTGCCGCAGAAAACGGCCGCCGTGATCTGGGACAACCTGCGCATGATCGAACTGGACCATAAATGCGTAGGCGTGAAGCCGGTCGGCATACCGGTGCTGCGCCTTACCGAGGACCACGACGAGCAGGAACGCAACCTGACCGAATACGCCCAGGAATTGGCGGCCAAGGGCGCCGAAGTGATCGTGCTCGGTTGCGGCAGCATGCTCGGTGTGGCGGATCCGGTATCGAAAAAACTGGGCATCCCCATCGTGATTCCCGCGCGCGCGGCGCTGGCGCTGGTCGAAAGCCTGGCCGCCATGGGCCTGGCGCAGAGCAAGCGGGGATTCGGAACTCCCACGGAAAAATCGCGGACCTGCTGAAGGCCGCGTTTATAGGAGGCGGAATGATGAAGAGAACGAAAGGAACGCGGATCGCGCTCGCGCTGCTGCTCATCGCGGTCGTCGCGCAAGGAGCGTCTGCCGCGTCGAACAACATCGTCAGGATCACCGCATCCTGGCCGTGCAAGATCGACCCCGCGGTCGGCTATGACAACGCAGCCAGCGTGGCGCACGCCAACCTGTACGACACCCTGGTACTGGTTGACGTGGACGGCGCGATCAAGCCGCACGTCGCCAAGAGCTGGACCTACAACGCGTCGACCAAGACCTACACCTTCAAGCTGGAATCCGGCGTGAAGTTCCACTCCGGCAACACGCTGACCGCGACCGACGTCGTGTACAGCCTGAACCGCATGCTGGCCATCGGCCAGGGCTGGAGCTTCGTATTCAAGAGCTTCATCAAGGCCGCGAGCGCTCCGGCTCCCGACACGGTGAACATCGTCCTGAACAGCGACTACGGCCCCTTCCTGCAGACGCTCATACACATGTGCATCGTGGATTCCAAGACCGTCATCGCCAACACGAAGAAGGAAGGCCCCTACGGCGCCAACGGCGACTACGGCAAGGACTGGCTGACCCTGAACGACGCCGGCTCCGGCCCCTACAAGGTCGACGAGATGAAGTCCGCCGAATCCCTGACCGCCAGCCGCTTCGAAGGCTATTTCAAGGGCGTGGCCAAGGATTCCCCCGAGGGCTTCAAGATGATCGGCACCACCGAGGCGATCACCGTGCGCGCCCTCATGAGCCGCAGGGAACTCGAGATCGGCGACGAGTGGCAGACCGCCGAGTCCTACGCCCAGCTGAAGAACATTCCCGGCGTGAAGGTCGCGGACTTCGTGGTGGGCGGCCTGATGATCCTGCACATGAACACCTCGCTGCAGCCGCTGGACGACGTGCACGTGCGCAAGGCGCTGCAGTACGTTTTCGACTACGACGCGGCGCAGAGCCTGTTCCCCGGTTCCAAGGCCACCTCGGGCCCGGTCGGCTCGGCGCTTCCCGGCTACAACGACCAGCTGGCGAAGTTCAAGCAGAACATCGACCTGGCGAAGAAGGAACTGTCGCTTTCCAAGTACAAGGACACAATCGGCAAGTACGAGATCGAGCTCGGATGGGTGTCCGAAGTGCCCGACGAGGAAAAGATCGCCCTGCTGCTGCAGAGCAACGCGCAGTCCATCGGCATCAACATCAAGGTGGTCAAGGCGCCCTGGCTGACCTGGCTTGACCGCACCACCAAGGCCGCAACCACGCCCGGCTTCCTGATCCGCATCCAGTCCTCGGTGTCCTTCCCCGAAGCCGGCGCCCCGCTGGACTATTACCGCTCCACCGCGCGCGGCGCCCCGACGAACTGCCACTGGTTCAGCGACGCCCTGCAGGCCGACCTGGACAAGCTGGTCGGCGACGCGCTGGCCACCATGGACCAGGCGAAGCGCTACGAAAAGTACCGCACGGTAGCGGCGAAGATCGTCGAAGAAGCATCCGACATCTGGGCCGTGGAACTTCCGCAGCGCCAGGCCTACCAGGCCAACTACCTGCGCTGGCCCGCCGGTGACGCGGCGGTGGCGGGCGGCAAGGTGAACGTCCTGGTCGGATTCAGGCTGTACTTCAGGGACATGCGGCTGAGCCCGCAGCGCTGAGGTCGATCCGGAACCTAATCTTCCGGCATGGGGGTCCGCACCATACATCGGTACGGGGGTGCGGATTTCCATGCCGGCTCTTTCGGCGAGGTTGCGCATGAATATGGGGCAGTTCCTGCTGCGGAGGGTGTTTCACAGCCTCTTCGTGGTGGTGGGAATATCGATGGTGATTTTCGTGATCGCGCGGGTGGTTCCCGGTGACCCCGCCAGGATGTCGCTGGGCGAGAACGCGCCGGCGGAAGTGGTGCAGGCGCTGCGCGCCGAGATGCACCTGGACCGGCCGATCTACGAGCAGTACTGGTTCTGGATTTCGGGCGTGGTCCGCGGCGATTTCGGCAAGTCGCTGCTGTCCAACCGGCCGGTGCTGAGCGATATCCGAGAAACCCTTCCCGCCACCCTGGAAATCGCCCTGTTTTCCGGCGTGTTCATGATCATTTTCTCCATAGGGCTGGGATCCGTGTCGGCATGGTACCGCGATTCGGTGCTGGACAACGTGATCCGCGTGTTCTCGTACATTTTCGTCGCGGTGCCGGGCTTTATCCTGGCCACCCTGCTGGTGATGCTGTTCGGGTATGTCTGGCACATCCTGCCGGTCATCGGGCGCCTCGGCGAAAGCGTGCAGGCGCCGAAGACGATCACGGGCTTCATTCTGGCGGACAGCCTGATCGGCGGCAACTGGAAAGCCTTCGGCGACGCGCTGGCGCACATTATCCTGCCATCCATGTCGGTGTCGCTGGCGTCGATTTTCCAGGCGGCGCGCATCACGCGCACCAGCATGCTGGACAACATGAACAAGGACTACCTGGCGGCCGAGCGCGGCTACGGCATTCCCGACCGCCTGCTGGCCCTGAAATTCCTCTTGAAACCATCGGTGATCCCCACGGTGTCGGTGCTCGGGCTGTCCATGGCCAACGTGGTGCAGTCGGCCTTCCTGGTGGAGCTCATCTTCAACTGGCCGGGCATCGCGAGATACGGACTGCAGGCCATGCTGAACAAGGACCTGAACGCCATTTCCGGCGTCATCGTCGTGACCGGGCTTACCTTCGCGGTGGTGAACGTGTTCGTCGACCTGATCGTCGCCAACATCGATCCGCGCATACGCCTCGGCGGCGTGAAGGGAGCGTGACGATGGCTTCGAAAATCGGAAAGCACTGGTACAAGTTTTCGCGCAACAAGCTTTCGGTGGTGGGCCTGGGCATCGTGCTGCTGGTGGTGCTGCTGGCCATCCTGGCGCCGCTGGTCACCCCCTACCCCAAGCACGTGAAGCCCTTCGTGGATTTCGCCAACGCGCACAAGCCGCCCAGCGCGAAATACCTGCTGGGCACGGACGTGTACGGGCGCGACATCCTGACGCGCATCATCTTTTCGTTCCGCGGGGCGCTGATCACCGCGGTGGTGGTGCTGGCGCTTTCCGTGCCGGTGGGAGTGCTGCTGGGCCTGATGGCCGGCTATTTCCGGGGCAGCTGGATCGACACGGTGGTGATGCGGATCACCGATATCTTCCTGGCGGTGCCGCCGCTGATCCTGGCGCTGGCGATCGCGTCGGTGCTGAAGCCGAACCTGATGAATTCGATGCTGGCGGTCACGGTGATGTGGTGGCCCTGGTACACGCGCATCGTGTACGGCATGGCCTCCTCGGCGCGCAACGAATATTACGTGGTGGCGGCCGAGCTGACCGGCGCGTCCAAGGCGCACATCATGTTCAGGGAAATCCTGCCCAACTGCCTGTCGCCGGTGTTCACCAAGGTGGCGCTGGACGTGGGCTGGGTCATCCTGATCTCGGCCTCGCTGTCCTTCGTGGGGCTGGGCGAGCAGCAGCCCACGCCCGCCCTGGGGCAGATGGTGTCCGAAGGCGCGAAGTACATACCTCAATACTGGTGGATCACCACCTTCCCGGCCCTGGCGATCGTCCTGATCATCCTGGGATTCAACCTGACCGGCGACGGCCTGGCCGACATGCTGGAAACGAGCGTGGGCTGACATGACAGACGAAAAATTGCTGGATATCAGGGACCTCAAGGTTTCCTACAAGATCTACGAGGGGCGCCTCAGGGTCATCAACAATCTTCAGTTTACCGTGCACCGCGGCGAAAAAGTCGGCCTGGTCGGCGAAACCGGCTGCGGCAAGACCACCACGATGAAATCCATCCTGCGCATCCTGCCGCCGCGCGTTTCGGAGATCGAGGGCGGCTCGATCATGTTCAAGGGACAGGACGTGCTGGCCATGCAGGGCGCCGCGCTGCAGGAACTCAGGTCGCGGGGCATCGCGATGATCTTCCAGGACCCGACCGCCGCGCTGAATCCCGTGTTCAGCATCGGCCAGCAGGTGAAGGAAGTGGTGCGCTACTCGCTGCCGCAGGCCGAGCGCACCGAACAGAACATCCACGAAATCGCCAAGCGCGCGCTGAAGGACGTGTACCTGCCCGACCAGGAACGCATCCTGAAAAGCTACCCGCTGCAGCTTTCCGGCGGCATGCGCCAGCGCGTGTGCATTTCCATGTCCATCACCACGCCGCGCGAACTCCTGATCGCCGACGAGCCGGGCACCTCGCTGGACGTGACCATCCAGGACCAGATCCTGCGCCTGCTGCGCGAACTGGTCGAAAAGAAGGGAACCTCGATCATCCTGATCACGCATTCGCTGGGCGTGGCCCGCGAGATGACCGACCGGATCTACGTGATGTACGCGGGATCGGTGGTCGAGGTGGCGAAAACGCCGGAACTGTTCAAATCGCCGCTGCACCCGTACACGATGGGGCTTCTGGCCTCGGTGCCGAAAATCTCCGGCGGCGGCATGAGTTCGGGCATTCCGGGCAGCATTCCGGACTACCTGAACCCGCCCTCGGGCTGCCGATTCCACCCCCGCTGCCCCTACGTCAGGCCCGAATGCCGCGAGCGGCAGCCCGAACTGTACGACCAGGGGAACGGCCACCAGGTGGCCTGCTTCCTGCATAAAAGGTGACGCCGATGGGAACCATACTCGAAATCAAGGATCTGCAGAAATTCTTCAACGTCGGCAAGAAAAAGCGCAGCCCGCTCTGGCTGCACGCGGTGGACGGCATCAGCATCGACGTGCAGGAAGGCGAAACCTTCGGCCTGGTGGGAGAATCCGGATCGGGCAAGAGCACCACCGCCTACACGATCGTGGGCATGTACGGCGCCACCGGCGGCATCCTGAAATTCCGCGGCCGCGACGTAACCATGAAGGCCACCGACCGTCCGCTGGAACTCAAGAAGAAAATCCAGATCGTGTTCCAGGACCCGGGATCATCCCTCAACTCCAAGATGAACATCAGGCAGATCCTGTCGCTGCCGCTGCGCCTGCACCGCGGCCTGCGCGGCGCCGCGCAGGAAAAGGCGGCGATCGAACTGCTGGCCAAGGTGGAACTGTCGCCCGAATACCTGAACAAGGAACCCACATCGATGGGCGGGGGCGAGCGGCAGATGGTGGCGATCGCGCGCGCGCTGGCCACCGAACCCGAACTGGTGCTGCTGGACGAGCCCACCTCGGCCCTGGACGTGTCCGTGCAGGCGAAGATCATCAACAAGCTGATCGACCTGCAGAAGGAACTCGGCCTTACCTACCTGTTCATTACGCACGACCTGAGCGTGCTGCGCAACGTCGCCACGCGCATCGCCATCATGTACCTGGGGCGCATTTGCGAACTGGCGCCCACGGCCACCTTTTTCGAACGGCCGAAGCACCCCTACACCCGGATGCTGATTTCGTCGGTGCCGGTGATTTCCGAAGCCGACGAAAAACTGAAACCCGCGCGCGTACCGTCGACCGGCGAAATTCCCAGCCCCGTGAACCTGCCCCCCGGGTGCAGCTTCCACCCGCGCTGTCCGGAAAAGCGCGCCATCTGCGCCAAGGTGGATCCTGAAATGATCGAGCTTGAGAACGGCCATTTCGTGCGCTGCCACCAGTTCAGGACCGGATGGGACCGGGAAGCCGCGTGGGACCCGGCGGCGGCAAAGGAATAAGCGGCATGCGGCGGATCCTGTACATCAAGCCGACCGCCTACGATACCGTGAACGATGCCACGAAGCGGTATCTGGAGCGGTACCGCGGCGCCGGCACGGAAATCGAGGTGGCAAACATCCCGAAAGGGCCCCGGCACCTTGAAGGCCCCGCCTACGAAGTGATCGCCGCGCCGGAAATCCTGAAGCTGGTGCTGCGGGCGGAACGCGAGGGATTCGACGGCGCGATCATCGGCTGTTTCAAGGATACGGTCCTGCGGGCCGCCAGGGAAGTCTGCGACCGGTTGTGCGTCACGGCGCCGGGAGAATCATCCATGCTCCTCGCCTCGACCCTGGGCCATACCTTTTCCATCCTGGTGGGGCGCAGGAAATGGATTCCGGAAATGAAGGACAACGCCCTGCGCTGCGGGCTCGCCGGAAGGCTCGCGTCGTTCCGCAGCCTGGGTCTGGGAGTCTTGGAACTGCACGCCGACGAGGCGGCGACCGCGCGGGCCATGCGGCGCGAAATAAAGGCGGCGCTGGAACAGGATGGCGCGGAAACCATCATCCTGGGCTGCACCATGAGCTTCGGATTTTTCGAGGACTTGCAGCGCGAATTCAAGGTGCCCGTGATCGATCCGATGCTCGCGGCGCTGAAGCAGTTGGAACTGATGATCGAAGTAAAAGAAAAAATGGGATGGTACAGCAGCAAGATCGGCGGATTTTCCCCACCGGACCCGAAAGAGGTCGCCGCGTGGGGGATCGAAAAGGATTTCGGCATGCAGGGGTTGTGGCCCACAGGAGGTAATTGATCATGGCGGCACAGTACGAATTCGAGCTCGGCAAGGCGGCGAGGATCCTGGTCGAGGAGCTGTTCGGCTTGAAACCGGGCGAGACGATGGTCATCACCGCGGACACCGAAAGCAACGAGGCGGTGGTCAACGCCACGGCCCAGGCGGTGTTCGCCGCCGGCGGCAAGCCCGTCGTTATCTGGACCGCCAGCCCCCTGGGCGTCGGCAAGGCCGCCGATCCCATGCTGCCCGAGGAAGTCCTGGTGGCCGCCCTGCGCGCCGCCGACGCCTGGGTCGAGTACAACAACCAGTGGATCTTCTATTCCACGACCTACGACCGCGTCTACAAGGACGACGTGAAGCTCCGCCACCTCTGCCTGGTCGGCATGAACCCCAGCATGATGGTGCGCTGCATCGGCCGCGTGAACCACCCCGCGCTGAAAAAATTCCAGGACAAGCTCACCGGCCTCATAAAGGCGTCCCGGCACATCAAGATCACCTCGGAAGCCGGCACCGACATCGAGTTCGACAACTTCCCGGGCCGCAACGTGCTCTGCCGCGACGGCTACTCGCTGACCCCCGGCTCGCACATGATGTCCGGCCAGTTCTCCTGGGCTCCCGCGCTGGAAACCCTGAACGGCACCATCGTGTTCGACGGGTCCATCAATCCCCCGACGGGCCTCCTGGACGCGCCGGTGCGCCTGACGATCGAAAAGGGCGTGGTGACCAGGGTCGAGGGCGGGCGCCAGGCCGAAGAGTTCCATGCCTGGCTGAAGTCCTTCGGGCACCCGCAGATGTTCCGTATCGCGCACTCCTCGCTCGGGTTCAATCCCGGCGCCCGCCTGACCGGCGACGTGGCCGAGGACGAGCGCATCTGGGGCGCCACCGAGTGGGGCATCGGCAACATCGGCAAGCAACTGATCCCCGGCGGCGTGATGGGCCCCTCGCACTGCGACGGCATCTGCCTGAACACGTCGATCTGGTTCGACGGCGTGCAGTTCACCGACCGCGGAAACCTGGTCCAGGACGAGTACATCGCCCTGGAAAAGGCGATCAGGGCCTGAGCATGACGACCGCCGCCATGAACGGGGGCGCGGCGGGCGCGTCCACCGCGCCCTCCCCGCTGCGCGCCGAACTCGTCGAAACCCTTTTCTCGCTGGTGCGCATACCGAGCGAGTCCGGCAACGAGCGCGAATTCCTTTCGCATGTCGAGGCCCTGCTCGGGCGCGAGTTCGGCGCGGCCTGCCGCTATGACGCCTTCGGCAACCTGGTGGCGACGCTGCCGGCCAAGGCGTCCGCGGCCACGGAAGCGCTGCTGTTCGGCATGCACGCCGACACGGTGGCGCCGGGCACCGGCATAAAGCCGTTGTTCGACGGCGAGGCCGTCAGGACGGACGGCAGCACCGTGCTCGGCGCCGACGACAAGGCGGGCATCGCCGAGCTTCTGGTAGCGCTGCGGCACGCGCCGAGGCACCCTCCCCTCGAACTGGTATTCACCCGCGAAGAGGAAAAGGGCCTCATCGGATCGCGCAACCTGGACTATTCGCTCCTGACGGCGCGGCGCGGCTACGTGCTGGACATGGATGCGATGGACGCGGTCGTGATCGGCTGCCCCACCAAGATCAACCTGGACATCCAGATCACCGGGCGCGCCGCGCACGCGGGCATGGAACCCGAAAAGGGCGTGTCGGCCATACGCGTGGCCGCGCTGGCCATCGCCGACCTTCCCGAGGGCCGGATCGATCCGGAAACCACCTGCAACGTCGGGCGCTTTTCGGGCGGTGAAAACCGCAACAGCGTGGCTGAAAAGGCCAACCTGGTGATCGAGGTGCGCAGCCTTGTCGACGCGCGCGCGGTGGCGCTGGCCTCCAGGTACCGCGCCGCCTTCGAATCGAGGGCCGCCGAGGCCGGCGCCTCGATCCATATCGAGGAATCGACGGCCTACCGCGCCGCGGTGATGGACCCCGAGGACCCCGCGGTGGTAGCCGCGCGCGAAGCCCTGGTGGCCTGCGGCATCAGGCCCGATGTGAAGACCATCGTCGGGGGCACCGACGCCTCGGCCTACAACGAGCGCGGCATTTCCTGCGCGGTGCTCGGCGTGGGCGCGCGCCAGGAACACACCCGCGACGAGTACGTGCTGGTGTCCGACATGGAACTGGGCGTGCGCATCATCACGAATCTGATGGAGCGCTTCGCGTAATCCTCAGTTAGAACCCGGAAGCTTGTTGC
>CAYRXK010000069.1:4024-12452 GCA_964428265.1 uncultured Treponemataceae bacterium | reverse complement strand
CCTGGTAGCCGTCGCGGGCGATGTACTCGTCGATGTTCTCGGGGTTGATGACGCCGCAGTTGCGCAGGACGATGCGGAACTGCTTCTGGTAGAACTCGATGTCCTCTACCTTGGCGCTGTCCTTGGCCTTGTCTTTCTTGTACAGCAGGCGGGAGACCTCGCGGCCCTTGACCACCTGTTCGCGGATGATCTCGTCCGCGTCCTCGGGCTTTACCTCGACATAGAAGGAATCCTGCGGCAGGACCTTTACGATGGGGCCCTTTTCGCAGAAGCCGAAGCAGCCGGTCTTGACGACCTGCACTTCGCCCTTTACGCCGTGCGTTTCCGCGGCCTTCAGCAGGCCCCTGTAGATCTCGTCGCCTTTCGCCGATTCGCAGCCCGTGCCGCCGCAGACCAGGATGTAATTCTTGAAGGACATCGCCGCCTCCGCCTCAGTGTTTCACGATATCGGCCGCGGGCCGGTCGTAGATGTGGTTTTCGAGCAGGGTGCCGCCGAGCAGGTGCTTGGTCACCAGCTCCTCGGCGGTTCCCGCATCCATCTTGCCGTAGATGACGCGGGGCATGCCGGGCATGGCCACCTCGACCGTGGGCTCCACGTAGCAGAGGCCCATGCAGCCGGTCTGGCGGATGAGGACGCGGTTGCCCAGGCCGTTTTTCTCGACCTGGCCGACGATGGCGTCGAAGGTCAGCTTGGCGCCGGCGGCGATGCCGCAGGTTCCCATGCCGACGATGATCTGGATTTCCTTGCCTTCGACATCGCGCCGGGAAAGGTCCTGGCGCTTCTCGTCGCGGAGCGCGCGCAACTGATCGAGGGTCATTCTGGCCATCTTTCCATCTCCTTTTCCTGGGAACCGAGGTATTCCTTAATGATGGCGAGGGAAGAAGCCCGTTCCAGGCCTCCCGCCGCCTCCGAAAGCTCCCGTTTGTCCAGGCGGTACCCGAAGGTCTCGCCGTGCGCGGACAGCCGCGTCCGCACGATGCCCATGTCCAGGTCCGGGGCGCCGGGCAGGCAGAGCGCCGCCAGGAAAAGCCCCGGGATGTCCCCCGTCGGCGGGCTGTCGATGTCCGCCGTCGGGAACGAAAACGCCACGGTGGTGCCCCGGCCCGGCGCCGATTCCAGCGACCAGCGCCCGTGCGCCGCTTCCACCGCCTGCACAAGGAAGGGCAGGCCCAGCCCGACCTTGCGGCCCGGGTGCTTGGCCCCTCCCGACCTGAAGGGATCCAGGGCCCGTGCCCTGGTGTCCCAGTCCATGCCGCGGCCGTTGTCCGTGATCGTCACGGCCAGGTCGGCCCCGGTTTCGCGCAGTTCCAGCCCCACGCGCGACGCGCCGGATTCGCAGGCGTTCTGGACGATGTCCAGCGCGAAATCGCAGACGCTGAAGTGCACGAGTGCCGAACCGACGCCCCGGCCCGTATTAGAGGGCGCGGTATTTGGCGATGATCTCCGCCATTTTTTCCGTCTGCACCTTGCCGTAGACTTCTTCGCCGACCATAAGGACCGGCGCCAGGCCGCAGCAGCCCAGGCAGCGCACCTCGTCTATGCTGAACAGGCCGTCGTCCGTGACTTCTTCGCCCTCGATCCCGAGGATGGACTGCGTCTCGTCGACCAGGTCCTGACCGCCCTTGAGGTAGCAGGCGGTGCCCATGCAGATGGCGATCCGGTGCTTGCCCGGCTTGGCGGTCTTGAAGAAATGGTAGAAGGTGACCACCCCGTAGATCTTGGCCAGGGGAAGCCCCGTCATCAGGCTGAGCTTTTCGGCCGCTTCGCGCGGGATATACCGGAACTCTTCCTGGATGCGGTGCAGCATCATGATGAGCCCGCCCGGCTCCTTGCCCCATTCGCCGATGAAGTCCGTGAGTGCCTGGGAAAATTCGATTTGCGCGGCCGGCATCGGTGCCCCTCCTGGATCGTTCTTTAGTACGTAAAATTATAGATAAAAGAATATAGATATTTTATAGTTGGCCAGTATACGGATATGTCCCCGCAGTGACAAGCCCGCCTGCCGCCAGTATCGCACGGAAAATCGGGGCGCACCACGAAAATCCGGCGCGCCGCGCGCGAGGATGACCCGCGCGGCGTAACGTGGTACCCTTGCGGATGGAGGCATCACCATGGCCAGCACGACCCCCGCACCCGACAAGAACCCCGGTCAGCGCCCGCCGAGCCCGGCCGCGGTAACCCTCAACCGCCGCGGCGTCGACCTCACCGGCGCGGGCAAGCTCACCGAAGCCATCCGCGCCCTTACCGAGGCGCTCGCGCTGTCGCCCGGCAGTCCCGGCATCCTGTTCAACCGCGCCGAAGCGTACCGGCTCTCCGGCTCCTTCGCCCTGGCCCGGGCGGACCTGGAAGCGGCGCGCGCGATCGAACCCGGCGCGGCCGACGTCGCGCACGCCCTGGGCCTGATCGCCTACGAGGACGACGACTTCGACACGGCCGAAGCGCGCTACCGCGAAGCCCTCGACCTGGACCCGGGCTACTCCGAAGCATGGAACGACCTGGGCGTCGTGGCCTTCCGCCGCGGCGACTACGAAGCCGCCCGCGAACGCTTCGAAAAAGCCGTGCACGCCGACCGCGACGCCGTGGAAGCCTGGTTCAACCTGGCCGACGCCTGCGACGAACTCGGCCTGCAGCGGGAACGCGCGCGCGCCCTGGCATCGATGGACGAAGCGCGCATGCGGCTGGGCCTGGACGGCTCCGGCCCCGAGGAGCGCTGAAACCGCCGCCATGCCCCTGAAACCCGGCGACCTGGTCGGCTCCTACACCCTCGTGCGCGAACTCGGGCACGGCATCTCGGCCTGCACCTGGCTGGCGCGCGCGCCTGACAGCCAGGCCGTGGCCCTTAAAATCCTGTCGCTGACCGACGCCTCGTCGTGGAGCGCGGTGGACCTCTTTCACCGCGAATCCGCCATCCTTGCCGAACTCAGGCACCCGGGCATACCGCGGCACCTGGAATCATTCGAGGCCAGCCTGCCAGGCCCCGGCCCCGCCTCATCCGGCGGGCTTTCGCTCGTCATGGCCATGGAATATGTCGAGGGCGAGACATTGGAAGCCCATCTCGCCGCGCGCGGGCGTCTTGAATTGTCCAGAATAGAGGAAATCCTGGCCGGCCTCTGCGACATCCTGGCCTACCTGGGCAATCTGCGCCCCCCGGTGGTGCACCGCGACGTCACCCCGCGCAACATCATCCTGCGCCCCGACGGCCGCGTGGCCCTGGTGGACTTTTCCGGCGTGCAGGACGCCGTGCGGAATACCCTGCATCCGGGCGCCACCATGATCGGAACCGCGGGCTACGTCCCCCTGGAGCAGGTCGCGGGGCGCGCGACCCCACGCTCCGACCTTTACGGAGCCGCCGCCACCGCCCTCTTCCTCCTGACCGGCCGGAACCCCGCCGAACTTCCCATGGTCGGCCTGAAACCCGACTATTCCGCCGTCGCGCGCCCCTCGGCCAGAATGGCGGCCGTACTGGATTCCTGGCTGGACCCGGACGAAGCCCTGCGCAGCCTTCCGGTGGCCGACGCGGCCGCCATACTGCGGGGAACCCTTTCGGTGCCGCGGGCCCGGAAGGCGCTCAGGACGGCGCAGGCGGCGCCCGCCCGCCATCCCCGCGTGGAGCACGCCCTGCGCGACACCCTCGACCCACGCGATACGCGCGGCGTCGACCTGCCCTCGGATTCGCGCATAACAATAGAAGAAAACCCCGATCGGCTGCGCATCGCCATACCGCCGGTCGGATTCCGCAACGCGCAGACGGGCGCCGCGGCCAGCTTCGCGGTGATCTGGATCGGATTCATCGCCTTCTGGACCATGATGACCCTGCGCATGCGCGCACCCATGTTTTTCACCATGTTCAGCCTGCCGTTCTGGGCGGTCGGATTCTTCATGATGAAGCAGCTGGTCCTGCCCGCCTTTTCCGCCACCGAGATCGAGGTTGACTCAGGCCGCTTCTTCCTGCGCACGAAGCTGTTCGGTTCGGTGCGCGAGCAGTCCTGGCCGCGTTCCGATATCAGCCGGATCGAGGCGGCGGATTCTCCGGTCAGCGTGCAGGGCCGCAGCGCCCGCGAACTCACCATCGAGGCGGGCACCAAGGTCCTGCACCTCGGATCGGGCCTGAGCGAATCCGAACTGCGCCACCTCGCGCTTCGCCTTTCCGCGCGCCTTTCCTGACACGATTGTCGATTGATCGGCGCCGGAAACGGGAGTACCATAGCCGGTGGATCGCATAAAAAGGAGGCGCCATGAAACGCGTCGCATTGCTGCTGTGTCTCGTCCTGGGACTCTTCCCCCTCTTCGCCCAGGATGCCACGTCGGGAGCCACGCCCGACTTCTCGAAGTACGAGGAGACCCCCCTCGTGCTCACCTTCATAGAGACCTCGGACATACACGGGGCCATCTATCCGTACGACTTCGTCAATGCCAAACCCCTGGCAACCTCGCTGTCGCAGGTCGCTTCCGTCGTGCGCGAGGAACGCGCCGAGCCGGACGCCAACGTCGTCCTGCTGGACAACGGCGACTCCCTGCAGGGCCAGCCCACCGTCTACTACTACAATTTCGAAAAACTGGACGGCGCGCACATCTGGTCGCAGGCGCTCAACGCGATGGGCTATGACGCCATCGGCGTCGGCAACCACGACATCGAAGCCGGGCATGCGGTATACGACGAACTGTACGAGGAAGTGCAGGCCGCGGTGCTCTGCGCCAACGCGGTAAAGCCGGACGGCACACCCTACTTCACGCCCTACAAGATCGTCGAACGCTCCGGCGTCAAGATCGCCATCCTCGGCCTGGTCAGTCCCAAGATTCCCGACTGGCTGCCCCCGCAGTTCTGGACGGGCATGGAATTCGAGGACATGGTGGCCAGCGCCAAGAAGTGGGTGCCCATCATCATGGAAAAAGAGAAGCCCGACGTCCTGGTCGGCCTCTTCCACGCCGGCGTCGACTACACCTACGGCGGCACGAACAAGAACACCCCGTTCAACGAGAACGCCTCGCAGCTGGTCGCCGAGCAGGTGCCCGGCTTCGACATCATCTTCGTCGGCCACGACCACTCCGGCTGGGACGGCCTGGGCTGGGACCCGGTGGCCAAGAAAAAGGTGCCGGTGCTCGATCCGAACGGCAAGCAGGTGTTCATCTACGGCGCCCTGGCCGGCGGCCGCAGCGCCCCGGTGGTCAAGATGTTCATGACCTACGATCCGGCCACCTGGAGCTGGAAGAAGTCGGTACGCGGCGCGGCGGTCAACGTCGCCAACTACAAGCCCGACCCGCAGTTCACGGCCAAGTTCCAGCCGCAGTACGACGCGATCAAGAAGTGGGTCGACCGCCCCATCGGCAAGATGGACGGCGTCATCTCCACCCGCGACAGCATGTTCGGCGATTCGGCCTTCGTGGACCTGATCCACCGCATCCAGCTGGAACTGTCGCAGGACCCGGCCATGGGCCTGGCCCCGGCGGACATCTCCTTCGTGGCGCCCCTGGCCGCGGACGCGAAGATTCCCACCAGCACCGACGGCACGCTGTACGTGCGCGACATGTTCAACCTGTACGTGTACGAGAACTTCCTGTACACGATGAGCATGACCGGCAAGCAGATCAAGGACTTCCTGGAATACTCCTACCAGTTCTGGATGGAGACGATGCCCAACCCCGGCAACCACATCATCAATTTCCAGAAGGACAAGGAAGGCAAGCTGGTCCTGGACAACCGCACCCAGATGCCGCTGACCGCCACCCGCTACTACAACTACGACTCCGCGGCGGGCATCAACTACACGGTGGACATCACCAAGCCGGCCGGGCAGCGCATCATCATCAGCGCCCTGTCCGACGGCCGCATCTTCGATCCTGAAGCCACGTATGTCGTCGCGATCAACTCCTACCGCGGCTCCGGTGGCGGCGGCCACCTGGAAAAGGGCTCCGGCATGGACAAGGAAACCATCCGCACCATGAAGCTGGTGAACGGCGCCACCACCAAGGACCTTCGCTACTTCCTGCTGAAATGGTTCGAGGCGCAGAAGGACACCGTGTCCGTCGGCGCGATCGGCAACTGGGAAGTCATTCCCGGCGATCTGGCCGAACTCGGCAAGGCCACCGACTGGCCGCTCTTGTATCCGAAGAAGTAAAGCCGCGCGGTACGCGCCAGAGGGCACATGCCCAACGGCGCGAACCGGACCGGAGTCGTGCCCCGAAAGGGTCGCGCTCAAACCTGAAACAGGCCGTCCCTTTGCGGGACGGCCTGTTTTTTCTTTGTCATCGTTCTGCAATGGAAACATTGACACCGAACCATATCAAGGTTATATTGAACCATAAGCCGAACCACGGAGGTTGTCATGAGCTCGTTCACAATCCACATGATCGACAATGAACTGGATTTGCGGCTCTCAGCCGAAGCGAAAAAGCGCGGCACCAGCAAGAACAACCTCGTGAAGGACCTGCTTGCCGAAGCGCTGGGAATTGCCAGACATACAGCAAAATATGATGACTACCAATCTTTCTCCGGAGTCTGGACCGCAGCGGAACGCGCTGAGTTCGAAGCGGCAATCGCCGATGTGCGAACCATCAACCACGAAGATTGGGTCTGAATCACCATGGCCGCCCCACGCACCCTCATCGATACGAACGCATATGTCGCGCTTCTGTCGGGCGATGCAAGGATCGCGAACATCCTGCACGATTCAAGCGCCGTATTGTTGTCTCCCATTGTACTGGGGGAACTGCAGGAAGGTTTTGCCAACGGAAGCCGCCAATCAGCAAACCTTGAAACGCTGGCGGAATTCCGCGCAAAGCCTCGAACTGTAGCCGTACCGATCACCGACACCACCGCGGAATGGTATGCATCCCTGAAACAAGCGCTAAGACGCGCCGGAACCCCGATTCCGATCCACGACATATGGATCGCCGCAAGCTGCATGGAACACGGGGCGAAACTATTGAGCCTGGATGCGCATTTCGACGTGGTGCAAGGCTTGCTGCGCTGGTTGCTGTAATCGAACCCGCACGATCAGAACGCCACGTGAAAGCCCGAGTGCCTGCCCTCGGGGCTTTCCCAGGACATGTTGACAGCGCGGACCCAGGCCGAGGGCGGCCCCTGCCGCAGCCAGGCCAGGAATTCGTTCAGGTCGGGCTCGGGACCCTCGGCCCAAACCTCGACCGCGCCGCCTGAGGTGTTGCGCACCCAGCCGGAGAGGCCGAGCGAGGTGGCTTCGCGCTGTGCGGAATAACGGAAACCCACCCCCTGCACCTCGCCCTCGACATGGGCATGGAACGCCTTCATTTTCCCTCCGCAGCATTGCCTTCGGGGCCTCGCGGCACTATGTTAAGTATAGCGGCTTTCGCCCTTTACGGGGATTGCCGCGCAGGGCCGGCGGGCCGATTGATGGCCGCCGGCATCACCGGAAATCGCGGATGCGCCGGAACGGGCATGCCGCAGACAGAGGGAGGGGAGCCATGAAAGGATCCCGCGGGTACATGGACATCGGATCGATCCTGGACGAAGTGTTCGAGGCGGCCAAGGATTTCGGCGAGCGGATGAAGCAGTTCGATCCGTCCGCGATGGCCGGATCGGGCGCGGAAGACGGGTCGGAACGCCAACCGGGCTCGGAAGGCCAGTCGGAGGGCAAAGGCCCCTTCGGCGATCGCGGCCACTTCGGCGATCGCGGCCACTTCGAGGCGCGCCGGCACGGCAACTGCGGCCCCTTCGGCGGGGGCGCGTCGGCCTGGTTCGAGGCGGGCGACGAAAACGCCGACTTCTACCCCAATTTTTCCTATCCGCCGATGAACTGCTTCCTGGCATCCGACCGCACGCTGGTGTTCGAATTCGCGCTGTCGGGCTTCGAGGAAAAAAACATTTCGCTGAGTTTCCAGGGCGATTACATGGTGTTCTCGGCGCGCTACGAGGGCGGGCAGCCCGAAGAAGGCGCGCGCTACTTCAAGCGCCGGCTGAAGATGAAGGACGTGGACCGCCAGAAGTACTACGTGCCGGCCGACAAGTTCGACCAGGAAAAGGTCAAGGCTGTCTTCCGCAACGGCATCCTGAAGGTGACCGTGCCGCCCCGCGATCTGGGCGATGTGCAGGACGGGATAAAGATCGAGATCGTGCGCGAAGGCGAATGACGCGGTTCTGACCGAATCAGAGCCAGCCGTGGTCGCGGTACCAGCGCATGGTGGCCGCGACCGCATCGCGGGTGCTTGTACGGGGCGCGAAGCCGAGCAGGTTTCGCGCCTTTTTCGTATCCACGGTCCACCAGCGCTGGCGGCCTTCGAGGACCTTGTCGCGGTTGGCCAGCGGCGGGCGCTTCAGGAAGGGCTTCAGGAGTTCGGCGCCGGCCGATGCCAGAGCCTGCGACCAGGCGGGAATGGTTATGTCGAGGGCCTGGCGGCTGGCGGCGGCGGAAATGGAGGCTGAGCCTTCGCGAGCGGGATTGCCGGCGCTGC
>CAYRXK010000069.1:2742-3924 GCA_964428265.1 uncultured Treponemataceae bacterium | reverse complement strand
GGAGGAGGCATTGCCGGCGGCTTCACCGGTGGCGGCATCCGTGGCGAGCGCGGCTGTGGCGTCGGTCGCAAGCGCGGCGAATTCGGGCCAGGTGAGCGCGCCGTCGTCCGCCACCATGAAGGTCTCGCCGCGCGCGGCGGGCGACTCGATGCACGCGATGATGAAGTCGACCAGGGTGTCGACGTAGACGAAGGAAAGGACCGAGTGGCGGTTGGGCGATATGCGCAGGCCGCGGGCCGCCGCCTTGAATACGGGCAGGGTGTCGCGGTCGCGCGGGCCGTAGACGGTCGGAGGCCTGATGAAGGTGCAGGGGATCGGCACGGCGGCGCGGCGCATCTCGACCTCCATCTCGACCTTGCTGCGCCCGTAGGGAGTCAGGGGGTGGAGGGGCGTGGTTTCGTCGACGCCTTCCAGCCCCGCGGCGGGCCCCACCGCGGCCAAAGAACTCAGGGCGATGATGTGGCGGACGCCGGATGCGGAGGCGTTGCGGGCGGCGGCGGACTGGCGCGCGGCGGCGGCGACGCGCATGGAGCCGAGTACGTTCACGATGCGGAAGCGGTCTTCGCTGGGGGCGCGGGTGAGGCCGGCGGCATGAATCAGGATTTCCGCGCCGTCCAGAAGCGCATCAACGCCTTCGCCGGTATCCAGGTCGCCGCGCACAACGCGGATATCGGGTGCGGCGGCGGGCCCGCTGACGGGCGCGGAGGCGGACCAGGTCGGTTCGCGGCCGGCGCGCAGCAGGCAAGTGACCTGATACCCGCGCGCGGACAGGATCTCCACCAGGCGCGATCCGACAAAGCCCGTGGCGCCGGTGACGGCGACTCTCATCGCTCCGACCAGGCCGAGGGAAGGTCGCGCGTGGCGACCAGGTCTATGCCGGTGCCCAGCAGGTCGCGGGCCAGGGGCTGCCCCCGCCGCACGGGAAGCGCCGCGCCGAAATCGCGCAGGAAGTCGATGAGTTCGGGAATGCGTTCCTTCGGGAAGGCGGCGGAGGTGCGCACGGGGATGCGGCGCGGCGCGGCGTCGGCTGATGACGGAGCCGCGGCGGCACCTTCGGGCGCAGCGGTGGCGTGCGTTATGCGGCACGTGGTGGTCACGGTGCGGCGCGGCGAGAGGAATTCCTCGCGCGCGTAGGCCAGGCCGCGGGCGCAGCGGTTGCCGGTCACGATGAGCGATTCGGCG
>CAYRXK010000069.1:0-2642 GCA_964428265.1 uncultured Treponemataceae bacterium | reverse complement strand
GTCGCGTCGCGCGCGGCGCCGGCGAAATCGGCGGGGCCAAGCGTGAGCGAGAGCATCTCGCTCGGCTGCACGTGCGGCTTTTTCAGCGACTTCACGGGGCGGCCATCGATCTTCACCTCGAGGCGCGCGTCGTTCTTCACCACGAGGCTGCGCAGGTACACGCGGTTGTCGCGCGAGGGG
The DNA here is from genome assembly GCA_964428265.1 of uncultured Treponemataceae bacterium. Lineage (GTDB taxonomy): Bacteria > Spirochaetota > Spirochaetia > Treponematales > Rectinemataceae > CAYRXK01. The sequence continues at coordinate 2,462 of CAYRXK010000069.1, read as the reverse complement.
TCCAGGCGCGACGGTGTCGCATATCGCACGTTCGGGCCGGATTTCAGGCGCAGTTCCGCGGGCTGCGGGCGGCCGTCCAGCCAGTCGGCGGCGTGCGCGCCGGCGCGCCGCGCCTCCTCGACCACATAATCCACCAGGTCGTGCACGTGCAGGACGTTGCCGCAGGCGAATACGCCCGGCACGGCGGTCATGAGCGCGGAATCGACCACGGGTCCGTTGGTCATCGGATGCAGGGCCACGCCCGCGTTGCGCGACAGCTCGTTTTCGGGCACCAGGCCCACCGACAGCAGGACCGTGTCGCAGGGAATGCGCAGGGCCTTTTCGTAATCGACGGCGCCGTCGCGGATCGGCGCGATCTCGACACCCTCGACCCGGTCGCGTCCGAAAATATTGGTAGTCAGGTGCGAGAGGTACAGCGGTATGCCGAAATCCTGCAGGCACTGCACGATGTTGCGCGTTATGCCCGACGGATACGGAAGGATTTCGACCACGGCGTGCACCTTGGCGCCGGACCAGCTCATGCGGCGCGCCATGATCAGGCCGATGTCGCCCGAGCCGATGATTACGACATCCTTGCCGGGCAGGTAGCCTTCCACGTTCACCAGGCGCTGCGCCAGGCCCGCCGTGTAGATGCCGGCCGGCCGCGCGCCCGGGATGCGCACGGCGCCCCGGTTGCGTTCGCGGCAGCCCATGGCCAGCACCACGGCGCGCGCCTCGAATCGCATGACGCCATATTTCGCCGAGGAGCAGTACAGGGCGCGCGCCTCGCCCTCGACCCGGAGATCGATCACCGTGGTGCCCAGGAACAGCGCGGCTCCCGAAGCGGCGAAACGGTCGCCGATGCGTTGTGCGAACTCGGGCCCCGTGAGTTCCTCGTCGAATTCGATCAGGCCGAAACCGTTGTGGATGCACTGCAGCAGGATGCCGCCCGGCTCTTCCTCGCGCTCCACCACCGCGACCGATTTTCCGCGCGCGGCCAGTTCCGTCGCCGCGGCCATGCCCGCGGCGCCCGCGCCCACCACCACCGCGTCGAATGCAAGGGTTTTCACAGCTCGCCCTCCAGCACGACGCTCGCGCCGCCGGACTTCGTTATGCGATCCCAGGACATGCCGGTTTCACGCATGAGTATCTTGATGATGCGGTACGTGCAGAACCCTCCCTGGCAGCGGCCCATCTGCGCGCGCGTGAAATACTTGATGCCGTCGAGCGTGGTGTGGCCGGCGCGGATCGCGGCCACGATTTCCGCCTCGGTGACGCGCTCGCAGCGGCATACGACATCGCCGTACGCGGGATTTTCCGCCACCAGCGCATCCAGTTCGTACGGCGTCATGTCGCGCGTGCGGGGCCGCTTCGGAACGAAGGGATCCCATCCGGATTTTTCCACCAGGCGCAGGCCCGCCTGTTTCAGGAGGTCCTTCACGTATTCGCCGATTGCGGGACTGGCGGTGAGGCCGGGCGACTGGATGCCCGCCACGTGCACCAGCGCGGGCGCCTTTTCCGAAATGCGGATGTAGAAGTCGGTTTCCAGCACCGGCCGGATGCCTGCGAAACTCGTGATCACGTCGGATTCCGAAAGGCCGGGCACCATGTTCTTGGCGCTTTTCAGGATGGTGTCCAGCTGTTCGCGCGTGGTGGAAAAATCTTCCTTGTCGTCCACCATGGAGGCGGTGGGACCGATGAGGGTGGTGCCCTCGGCGGTGGGGATGACGAGCATGCCCTTGGACACCGAGGTGGGCACGGGAAAGATGACGCGCGTCGGCTTCACGCGGGCGCCGCGGTCCAGCAGGTAATATTCGCCCTTGCGACCGCGGATGGAAAATTCCTCGGCGCCGAACATGCGCGACACGTCATCAGCGTGCAGGCCCGCGGCGTTCACCGCGTAGCGCGCGCGCACCGAGCGCCCGTCTGATGACGTTATGCGCCACGCGTCGCCCTCGCGCGCGGCGGCCGCGGCGTCGAACCCTGTCAGCACCTGCACGCCGTTGCGCACGGCCGATTCCACCAGCGAAAACACGAAGCGGTACGGCTCCAAGATGCCGCCGCCGGGCACGTAAAGGCCGCCGACGGTCTCCGGGCTGAGCGCGGGCTCCAGCTCCAGCATGCGCTCGCGCGAGCACATCTCGACCCCGATGACACCGTTGTCGACCCCGCGGAGGTAGAGCTGCTCGATGACGCGCATTTCGTCCTCGTGCAGGGCCGCCACCACGATGCCGCAGCGCTCGAAGGGAAAATCGAGCTCGTCCTTCAGTCGGTTGAACATGAGGGCGCCGCGCAGTTCCAGGCGCGCCTTCAGGTACTTCTTGTCGTCGTGGAAGCCGCCGTGCACGATGCCCGAATTGGCCTTGGAGGTGCCCAGCGACACGTCGGCCTCGCGGTCGGCCAGGACCACGTCGAGTTCGTAGGCCGACAGCACCCTCGCGATATTCGCGCCGCAGACTCCCGCCCCGATGATGGCGACGTCG
>CAYRXK010000068.1:6579-12491 GCA_964428265.1 uncultured Treponemataceae bacterium | reverse complement strand
CATGGGCACCACGCTGCGCGAAATCATCTTCGACATCGGCGGCGGCATCAAGGGCGGCAAGAAGTTCAAGGGCGTGCAGACCGGCGGTCCGTCGGGCGGCATCATCACCGAAAAGGACCTGGACGCGCCGATCTCCTACGAGAGCCTGGCCGCGCTGGGATCAATGATGGGCTCCGGCGGCATGATCGTCATGGACGAGGACGACTGCGTGGTCGACGTGTCCAAGTTCTACATGTACTTCTGCGTGGACGAGTCCTGCGGAAAGTGCGCGCCCTGCCGCATCGGCACCAACCAGATGCACTCGATCCTGGACAAGATCTCCAAGGGCAAGGGCACCGAGTCCGACCTGGCCAACCTGGAAAAGATCGGCAAGGCCATGACCAAGGCATCGCTCTGCATGCTCGGCGGTTCGGCGGCCAACCCCACGCTGTCCACCATCCGGCACTTCCGCGAGGAATACCTGGAGCACATCCGCGACCACAAGTGCCGCTCGGGCCGCTGCAAGGACCTGGTGGTCTACGAGATCGACGCCGCCAAGTGCATCGGCTGCGGCCTCTGCGCCCGGCGCTGCCCCGTGCCCTGCATCGCGGGCGAGAAAAAGCAGCCGCACGTCATCGACAAGGCGCGCTGCATCAAGTGCGGCGAATGCTACGCGGTGTGCAAGTTCGGCGCCGTGATCAAGCGCTGAGGCAAGGCAAGGAAGGAATACCATGGTCAACGCGAAGATAAACGGAATTCCCGTCCACGTGGCGGAGGGAACCTCGATCCTGGAAGCGGCCCGCAAGGCCGACGTCAAGATTCCGCAGCTCTGCTACAACCCCGACCTTACCGCCTGGGCCGCCTGCGGCATCTGCGTGGTCAAGATCGAGGGCAGCGCCAAAATGCTGCGCGCCTGCTCCACCCCGATCACCGAGGGCATGAGCGTGATCACCCACGATCCGGACATCGTGCAGACGCGCCGCACCGTGATCGAAATGATCCTGTCCACCCACCCGAACGACTGCCTGACCTGCCCGCGCAACCAGTCCTGCGAGCTGCAGACCCTGGCGCAGGAATTCGGCATCCGCGACGAGCCCTTCCCGAAGCGCGTGCGCGAGCTGCCGGTCGACGACAGCACCGGCACCATCATCCTGAATCCGGAAAAGTGCATCCGCTGCGGCCGCTGCGTGTCGGTCTGCCAGCAGATGCAGAACGTGTGGGCCATCGAATTCCTGGGTCGAGGCGAATCCACGCGCATCGCGCCGGCCGCCGACGTGAAGCTGGGCGACAGCCCCTGCATCAAGTGCGGCCAGTGTTCCGCGCACTGCCCCGTGGGCGCCATCTACGAACTGGACCAGACCGCCGCCCTGTGGGAAGCCCTGCTGAAGGAGGGCCCGGACGCCAAGACCTGCGTAGTGCAGATCGCGCCCGCGGTCCGCGTGGCCATCGGCGAGGATTTCGGCCTGCCCCCGGGCACCGACCTGACCGGCAAGCTCTACACCGCGCTGCGCCGCATCGGCTTCGACGTGGTGTTCGACACGAACTTCTCCGCCGACCTCACCATCATGGAGGAAGGCACCGAGTTCCTGAAGCGCTTCACCGCGTCGGCCAGCCGCCTGGTCGACGCCACGAAGCTGGGCGAACTGCCGCTGATCACTTCCTGCTGCCCGGCCTGGGTGGATTACATGGAGAAGTACTTCCCGGACATGATCCCGAACTTCTCCACCGCCAAGAGCCCGCAGCAGATGATGGGCGCCATGATCAAGACCTACTGGGCCCAGGCCGCGAAGGTGGATCCCGCGAAGGTCTTCTCCGTGTCGGTCATGCCCTGCACGGCCAAGAAGTTCGAAACCCACCGCGACGAATCCATGCGCTCCTCGGGCTTCCAGGACGTGGACATGTCCATCACCACGCGCGAACTGGCGCGCATGATCAAGCAGGCGGGCATCGACCTGCCCAACCTGCCCGAATCCCAGCCGGACAACCCCATGGGGCCCTACACCGGCGCGGGCGCCATTTTCGGCGCCTCCGGCGGCGTCATGGAAGCGGCGCTCCGCACCGCCTACCACCTGATCACCGGCAAGGACCTGCGCGACGTGAACTTCACCGGCGTGCGCGGCATGTCGGGCATCAAGGAAGCCAGCATCCACATCAACGGGATCGACGTCCGCGTGGCGGTGGCGCACCAGATGGGCAACATCGCGCAGGTGCTTGAAGAGGTGCGCAAGGCGCGCGCCGAAGGCAAGCCCACGCCCTGGCACTTCATCGAGGTTATGGCCTGCCGCGGCGGCTGCATCGGCGGCGGCGGCCAGCCCTACGGCTGCACCGACGAGATCCGCAAGCTGCGCATCCGCGGCATCTACGACCACGACGAAACGCAGGAATACCGCTGCTCGCACCAGAACCCCTACATCAAGAAGATCTACAAGGAGTTCCTGGACGGGCCCGGCAGCCACACGGCGCACCACCTGCTGCACACGAAGTACGTGGCCAAGCCGCTGTTCATGAAATAAGGGTGAGGCGTGGGACGGGCGGAAAAAGGGTAAGGGGAGTCGCCATGGCGGCAACCGCGGCTTCGGCGCTGGGCGGCATCGCGCTGCTCTTCGCGGGGTTTTCGGAGTCGGTACGCGACTTCCTTTTTCCCGAGCCCGCGCTACCCGGCTACGCGCGCGTGGCCGTGTCGGAAGATTTTCCCGTATCGATGGGAAGGATCGCCCTGGCCACGGCGCTGCAGCGCTCGGTGTACGAGGACGACGACGCGGCCCTGCGCGCCGCCTGGTCCCCCATGTTCGACAAGGTCGAGGCCGTCCTGATCGGCCAGACCGAAAACCGCTACGCCCTGCTGACTTCCAAACGCACGCGGCGGCAGTACGTGGTGATCCGCGGCACCGCCAATCTTTCCAACCTGATGGACGACCTGCGCTTCCTGAAAAAGCGCGATCCGGCTATCGGCATCGCCGCGCACGAGGGATTCCTGGACCTGGCCAAGGCGGTGCGCGCCGACCTGGAACCCCGCCTTGAAAAGAGCTACCGGATCCATGTCATCGGGCATTCGCTGGGCGCGGCCGAGGCGCAATTATTGGGATTGATGCTGAAGCGCGACGGTTGGCGCGTGGCGCGCGTGATCGCGCTGGCGCCTCCCAAGGCCACGGATTCTGGCGGCTGGGCCGCGGCCGCCGCGGCGGGCCTGCCGGTGATCCGCGTGGTGACGCCCTACGATCCCGTGCCCTTCCTGCCGCCGCGCGCGGTCACGCTGCGCGACGACCCCTACACGCACGGGGCGAACCTGCTGATGCTGCTGGACGCGGATGCGGTTGCTTCGGTGCCCGCGGACATGTACGACGATCTGGCCGGCGCCTTCCGGGGCGCGCTGGCGGCCGGGCAGCGATTCGACGTGCCCGACCACATGATCGACAACTACCTGGCGCGCGTGGAATCCAAGAAAGCCGGAGTGCGTTTCGTGCCCGCCGCCGAGTGGATGCGCCACGCGACGCGCGCCGAGGGCGGAAAATCCACCCTGGAGATCCTGCGCGACCTGGTGCTGCCCGGCAAGCAGGGGCAGTAGGCGGAAGCGCGCGCATCGAACGGTGCACGGCGGACAGCGGACAGTGTGCCGCAGACGGCGCGGCCCTCCGCCGCGCGCTATTTTTCCGAAATTTCTATCGTTATGCGCTTCGCGTTTTCGCCGCCTTTCAGGCTGGCCACCATGGCGCACAACGTATTCACGAAAAGGGCGGCCACGAAGGGCACCAGCGGCAGCTCCCTGCCGTCGACGAGCACTTTCACTTCCTTCTGCATGCTGTTCTCCTTTGTTTGGTTCATGTCGAGGTTGCGGCGGCGCGCGGTTCGGCGCCGCCGGGCGCACCCGCGAGCAGGCGGTCGGCGATGCCGGCGATATCGTCCGCGCGCAGGCAGTCCAGGCCGCGCCGCGCGCATTCCGCGATGAGGTGCGCGTTGCGCGACACGACGAGATCCATTTCTTCCGGCGGGCGCTTCAGCTTCGCGATGTCCGCCTCTTCGCCCGAGACCAGGACGCCAAGCGCGCCTTCGACTTCCGCGCCTTCGAGCAGCGTGATATCGGCCGGCGGCAGGAGGGCGGCGTAGTAGGCGCGGTCCTGGATTTCCGAAGGCGGCAGGAAGAGCGCGGCGCCCGAGTCCCCTACGTAGGCCGAGGCGCGCGCGCCCGCCTGCAGGAAGAGGGTGGAATCCTTGCCCTCCGGGGCGATCGCGGGCGCGTGGCGGGCGCGCTTGGCGCAGGCGCAGGAAAGGCCGCGCGCGGAAAATTCCGACACGAGGCGGGCGACGAGGGTGGTTTTTCCGCTGCCCGACCAGCCGAACACCGAAATCCAGAGCGGGGTGCGCATCCCCTTGATTGAAACCGATGCGGGGCGGGCGGTCAACCGGGTTCGCCCCCGTCGGGGTGGGTTGCGCCGCGGCCGCGCTTGATGGCGGAGGCCGCCTTCTTCGAGGCCAGCCTGCGTTCGCGCGAGGCGCGCGTGGGCTTGGTGGGCGTGCGGCGGCGGGGCAGGGCGGCCGCGGCGAGCACCAGGGCGGCCAGCCTCTGCAGCGCGCGCCGCCGGTTGCCGGGCTGGTCGCGCTCCTCGTCGGCCTGAACGACCAGTTCGCCTTCGTTGGTCAGTCGCCCGGCCAGGCGCAGGGCGGCGTGCGCGCGCTCGGCTTCGGAGAGCCCTTCGATGTCGCCCAACGCGATGCGCGCCACGACCTTGGAGTTGACCTTGTTCACGTTCTGGCCGCCGGGCCCGCCCGAGCGGGCGAACGAGAGCGAGGTCAGGCGCTCGATGCTTTCGCGCACGAGGTCGGCGTTCATCGCGGCATTACCTGATTTCCGCCAGGCGGCGGATCGAGGCGCCCTCGGCGAATCCGAACGAGGCGGCAACGCCGGTTCCGGAGGCATCGCCGCGCGGGACGAACCCGGAGAGTTCGCAGAGGTCGCCGCGCCGCAGGTCGAAAAAACCGGCCGCGCGCGCGGCCCGGTCGTCGCGGTGCGCCGAATATGGTGCCAGCCCCCGGTCGGAGCAGATCGCATACCGCACGCGGCCGGCCTTGTTCAGCATCGGGTCGGACACGACGCGCGATGCGTCATGCGATCCGGCGGATGCGTCGCGCGATCCGGCGTGCGCGGCGCGGCCCAGCGCGAACCAGGCGGCCTTGGCGCACCTGCGGTCCAGGCCCGCGGCGGCCGCCAGCGCGGCGACGGCGGCGGGCGGATTCCAGGGCCAGACGGAATGGCAGGTGCGGTCGGGGCCCGCGGCGAGCAGGGGGCAGGGACGGCTGGTGGTGCAGGGGCCGAGCATGCGGGCTTCCGGCAGGTCGCGCAGAAGGCGGTCGCGCAGGGCAAGCGCGGGGCGCGAGGTGGCCAGGGCGGCGGGCTCGATCACCAGGAGGATGCCGCCGGACGCGAGGCGATCCCACACGCGGGCAAGAAGGCCGGCGCGTCGCGCGACGGCATCGGCCGGATCGGCCCGGTCGGCCCAGAGTTCGTTGGTCGCGTGGCAGGCGACGGCCAGGTCGAAGGGGCCGGCCGCTCCCGCGGGCAGGTCCCCTGACTGGAGGTCGGCGCGAAGGGATTCCGACGGGTCGATCGCAAGGCTGCGCAGGGCGCGGCCGGCGAGCGAGAGCGCGGCGGGACTCGAATCGACGAGGGTGGCGGCGAAGCCCGAGGCGGCGGTTCCGAAGCCCGCGGCGCGCAGAAAGGCGGCGATGGCCGCGGTGGCGGGGCCGGGCCCGGAGCCGATGTCGAGCATGCGGAACCCGCCGGCCTGAGCGGGGCGGGGCACGGCTCCGCGCGCGCGCAGTTCCTCCATCGCCATGGACACCTGGAAATACGAAACCGGCCAGTAATACCGGAAATAGGCCGCCAGCGCGGACGGGTCGTCCATGTAGCCCGAACCGGCGCATGCGCGCGTGCCGGT
>CAYRXK010000068.1:3923-6479 GCA_964428265.1 uncultured Treponemataceae bacterium | reverse complement strand
GACCCATCACCGACCGCGCGCGACACCAGCGCGAGGTCGGCCTCGACCCTGAGCGAAACGGCGCGGAGGATCGATGGAGGAGCGCCGGGAGCGCCGGGAGCTCCGGGAGCGCCTGAAGGATCGGAAAAGGCTGGCATGACGGTTGCATCCTAGCGCGAAGGCTAGGCGGCGTCTGCCCCGTCGTCGTTGGAATAATGGATGTGCAGGCCCACCTTGGCGATCGCGGCGGGCATGGCGGCCGGCAGGCTTTCGCGCGCGCCGGATCCGGATGGGTCGAGGGCCAGGAGTTCGGCTGCCCGGTCGGCCATGACCGGAGGCTCCGCGCCGAAGGTTCCGGCGATGGCGGCGCCGATAAAGCGGCGCGCTGCCGCGGGGCCGATGCCGGTCATGCGCCGGCAGAGCGAAAATTCGTGGTCGCCGCGCTTGCCGCTGACCGAGGCGAACCCGAAAAGCCGGCAGATCAGGGGGCGCGCTGGGTAGACGGCGCAGTTCGTGCCCGGAGAGTCCGGGTCGTGGAAGGGGCAGCCCGAGCCGGTGAAGGGGTCGAAGTCGTACAGCCTTGCCAGGAGGTCGGGGCGCTCGGCGAGAAGGTGCAGGGCGAGGCGCTGCGCCTCCAGCGGAACGACATCGGGGATGAAGGTGGTGCAGCATTCGCCGCAGCCGGGCGGGCAGGAAACTTCGGCGCCCTGCGCGCGCGCGGACAGGGCGAAGTCGCGCTGGTCGCCCTCGATCCGGGAATAGACGGCATCGACCGCCCCCATGAGGGCGGCGAAGGTAGTCCCGGTGAAGTCGAGCGGCGCCATGGCGGTAAAAATCCGGGCGGGATGTTACCGCGGGCGCGGCATGTTGTTCAACTGCTTGCCGCGGTTGTATATTCTGCGGGCGACCACCATACCAAGGAGTATCCATGAACCGCATCCGCGCCACGCTGGCGGCATTGTTCGCCCTGGCCTTCGTACTTTCGCCCGCGATCCTGTTCGCGGACGACGATCTGTTCGCCGACGCGCCCGAAGCCGCGCGCGCCGCCATCGCCTCGGGGCAGGGCCTGGGCGCGGAAGGCAAGTGGCTGACCGCCTGGAACACCCTGTCCGCGGCCGATCCCGACAAGAAAGACGGCTTTATCCTGGCCGAAAAGATCCGCGTGGCGATGGAAGGCAATGTCCAGAACGCCATGTACCTGGTGTTCGCCTTCACCGATCTGCCCGCCGGCATGGACCTGCAGTCGGTGCGCGAGGCGGGCGTCGAAGGCCTGGAACCCGTGGAATTCGATCCCTGGACCGAAGCCCAGGCGCTGGAAAAGGAAGGCTTGGCATTTCCGCCGGTGCTGGCGCTCAGGCTCGGCGATTATTTCAGCGCGGTGCTGGCCGAATACGCGGGGCAGTGGCTGCAGGACGACCAGACGGTGTCGCGCCTGGCGATCGAACAGTACGACCGCGCGCACGCCTACGATGTGTTCACGGTCACCTCGCTGGTGCGGCACGCCAGCCTGCTGAACTCCACCGGAAACTCGGCGGCCGCCGAGCCGGTGCTGCGCAAGGCCCTGGAGGCCGATCCGGACAATGCCGAAATTCCCCTGCTCCTGGTGGATTCCCAGGCCGCGCAGGGTCGCCTGACCGAAGCCCTGGAAGGGCTGGACGCGCTGATCGCCAAGGCCGCGGATCCGGCCAGCCTTTACGAACTCCTGACCAAGGGCGTGCAGATCAGCCTGCAGTCCGACCAGCCCGGAAAGTCCGAGCGTTACCTTTCAGAGATGGAGACCGTGGACCCGGCGAACAGCCTTCCCGGGCTGGTCCGCCACCTGCTGGCGGTGCGCGCGCAGGACAAGGCGCTGGCGGCGGAAGTGTCCGACAAGGTGCTGCAGCAGTTCCCGAACGATTCCGAGGTGATCAGCTCGATGTTGGGCACCTGGCTGTCGTCGGGCGATCCGGAGGGCGGGTTCGCCTTCCTGGACCGCAATATCGCCGTGTTCGAGGGCAAGCCCGAAACGCAGGCGGTGCTGTATTTCTACCGCGCGCTGATGGATGCCGAGACCGCGCAGGGGCAGGAGGGCCGCCAGGGCCTGGACCAGGCCATCGCCGACATTGAAAAGGCCGAAGCCCTGTTCAAGCAGTTCGTGCCCGAGGACAATCCGCTGTACCAGACGATCGCGGACCTGAAGGGCCAGTGGGTCGAGCAGCCTGCGTCCGGCGTGGCCGCGGAGCAGTCCGGCTCGGGCGCGGAGGCCGACGCCGATGCCGACGCGAACAGCGCCGCCACCGAGTGGGAGTGATCGTAATTTTTTAAGTACGTATCCCGGCGCGACGTCAGTCGAGTCCGGCGAGGATCCGCTGCAGCAGCGCGGCGGCCTCGCCGAACCTGAACCCGTCCGCCAGCGCGGCCAGCCTGTCCAGTTCCTGCCGCAGCGCCGCATCCGGGTGGCGCGCGGCGAACTCCGCGACGGTATTCAGCGCCGCCGCGCAGGCGGCCGGTTCGCTGTCGCCGAGCGGGCCTTCGCAGCTGCGCAGGATGGCGCGCAGTTCGTCCTTCGCGGCGGAATCCATCGTGCTGCCCGCGCGC
>CAYRXK010000068.1:0-3823 GCA_964428265.1 uncultured Treponemataceae bacterium | reverse complement strand
CCGCCGATTCCGCCAGGCCGGCCCTCACCCCGATCGAACCGCGTTCCGTGAACTTGATCGCGTTGGACAGAAGGTTGTCCACGATGCGGGACAGTTTCACGTGATCGCCGACCAGCGCCGGGGGCAGGCCGGGCGCAACTTCCAGGCGCAGGTCCAGCCCCTTTTCGCGCGCCTGAACCGTGAATGGCCGCAGGGTGTCGCGCAGCAGCGCGGCCGGATCGAAGCAGAGCCGCTCGACCGGGACCTTTCCCGCCTCGAGCCGGGAGTATTCCAGCTCTTCGTTCACCACGGACAAAAGCTTGTCGGCGCTGCCGACGAGCATTTCCGCAAGCCGGCGCTGCGAGGGATCCAGGTCGGTGTCCAGGAGCAGGCGCGCGGTGCCGAAGATGCCGTTCATGGGCGTTCGGATTTCGTGGCTCATGCGCGCCATGAAATCGGCCTTGGCCTGGCCCATCGCGCGCGCCTTCTCGGCCATGGACTTAAGGAGCGCCTTGTCGGCGTTCAGTTCGGTGTGGTCGATCATCATGCTGAACAGCAGGGTTTCGTCGCCCACGCGGATGATCTGCGCGGTGAACGCGCCGTCCAGAATCCGTCCATCCTTGGTACGCGTGGGAATTTCGCCCAGCCAGGTAGGCTGCGTTTCCGAAATCCGACCGATGAGGGCCGCCCGGTCGTGCGAGGAATCGAACAGGCCAAGCTGCGCGGCCGTGCTGCCGATCACCTCGGATCGCGAGAATCCGTGAATTCTGAGGAAGGCGTCATTCACCTCGATATAGCGGCCGTCGACGATCGTGGAAATGGCCATGGCGGCATTGGAGGCGTTGAATGCGCGGGCGAATTTCTGTTCGGACAGCTGCAGGCGCGAAACGTCGCGGCTGGAACCGAAGATGGCCTTCTTGCCGTTCCAGACCCCCCAGCCGACCCGTGTTTCCACGGGAATGCGCCGTCCGTTCTTGGTGATGAGGGGGAGGGGGCAGACCTCTTCGGTGCCCGCCAGCATTTCCCCGACGATCCGGAGCGCTTCTTCGCGCACTTCGGGCGGGTGCGCTTCCAGCACTGACCTGCCCATGAGTTCGCCGGGCTCGTATTCCAGGCGCGCGTCGGCGTTGGTGGCAAGGATTGTGCCGCATTCGTCCAGCACCCAGAGCATGTCGGTGGCCAGCGAAAAGAATGCTTCCAGGTTGCGCATCGATTCGGCGGCGCGTTCCTGCGCCAGGATCCGGTCGGTGACATCATATCCCGACGCGAATTCCAGGTCGCCCGAGAATCCGACCTTCCATTCGATGCTTCGGTACCCGCCGTTCGCGTGCCGTGTCCGGCAGGTGAATTCCACCGCGCTGCGACCGTCTCGTGCCTTGAGGAATAGCGGGGCCACCCCGTCGCGCTCGTCGGGGTGCACCAGGTCGATGAGCGGGACGCCGATCAGGTCCGCCGGATCATGGCCCAGCGTGCGATGCCACGCGGGATTTGCTCGAAGCGCCAGGCCGTCCTTGCCGACAATGCAGAAAAGGTCGGTGCTCGAATCGAAGAAGGCTTCGGTGACCGCGGGTTCCAGGGATTGCATGGCTGCTCCGGCGTGGCATGAGTCCTGATTCAGGCTTTCAGTTCTGACAATATATCAGCCATTCCACGGGCTGGAAAGGGATGATTTTCCGTTCCCGCGATGTTGATCCGCGGAGATGTGGCGTTGCGTGTCCGGGCACGCAACGTCCCTGGTGCGTGCCCGGGCTTGCGGGACCGGGCGATTCGTGGAATGGTAGGAGCACGAGGCTGGAATGTCGCAAATCTGCATCCACAACGCCACCGTGCTGGCAGGCTACGCAAAGATGGAACAGAGCGCCGTCCTGGTAGAGGACGGGGCGATCGTCGACGTATTCTCCGAGCGGCGCTTCGCGCAGAAGCGTTTTTCCGCCGGCGACCTGGTGTACGACGCGCAGGAAGCCTACCTGCTGCCCGGCCTGATCGACACGCACATACACGGCTTCCGCGGCTACGGCACGGAAGACCTCGCCAGCGACTCGATCCTGGAAATGTCGCGGCACCTGGGCGCCTACGGCGTCACTTCCTTTATCCCGACCCTGTACCCCATGTCCGAGGACGACATGATCACCGCGATCCGCTGCATCGTGGGAGCCATCGGACGCGAACCCGGCGCCAAGGTCTGCGGCATACACCTGGAGGGGCCCTTTATTTCGCCGGCGCGGCTGGGCGTGCAGCGCGCCGAATTCGTGCGCCCGGTGGACCTGGACCTGATGCAGCGCCTCTGCGAGGCGGGCGACGGCTACGTGACCAACATGACGGTGGCGCCAGAACTTAAAGGCATGCGCGAACTGGCGCTGTACGCCAACAAGATGGGCATCGTGCTGCAGGCCGGCCACACCGACGCCACCTACGAAAACATGGTCGAAGGCATGCAGGCCGGCATCCGCCACTCGACCCATTTCTTCAACGCCATGAGCCGCCTGCACCACCGCAACCCCGGCGCGGTGGGCGCCATACTGATCCAGAGCGAACTGTCCTGCGAAATCATCGCCGACGGGCACCACGTGCACCCCGACCTGGTGCGCCTGCTGGTGCGCGACAAGCCGGATTCCAACATTGTCCTGGTGACCGATTCGCTGAAGCCCACCGAGCAGCCCGCGCCGCCCTACATCGCCAACCGAGAGGAAGTCTACAAGGCCGACGGCGTGTTCATGCGCGCGCACGACCACGTGATCGCCGGCTCGGCGCTGACCATGCTTGAGGGACTGCGCAACCTGGTGGGCTACGGCATCCCCTTCGAAAAGGCGGTGAAGATGGCCTCTTCCAATCCGGCGCGCATCATCGGGCTGGGCAAGCGCGGGGTGCTGAGCCCCGGCTACGCCGCGGACCTGACGGTGCTGGATCGCGATTTCGGCGTGCTGGCCTGTCTGGTGGGCGGCAAGTTCGTCGCCAACAAGCTTTGATGCACTAAATAATTTCATTAAAGGAGAAAGAAATGCGCGTGATCATCCGTCCTTCGTACGATGAGGTTTCCGAATGGGCGGCCTGGCATGTGGCCAGCCGCATCGCCGACCATGATGCCAGCCATGATTCCGTAAAGGGCGCCGGCCGCCCCTTCGTGCTCGGTCTGCCCACCGGCAGCACCCCCCTGGGCATGTACCGCCGCCTGATCGAACTCCGCAAGGCGGGCAAGGTGTCCTTCGCCAACGTCGTCACCTTCAACATGGACGAATACGTCGGCCTGCCCGAGAGCCACCCTGAGAGCTATCACAGCTTCATGTGGAACAACTTCTTCTCGCACATCGACATCAAGCGTGAAAACGTACACATCCTGAACGGCAACGCGCCCGACCTGCGGGCGGAATGCGCGGCCTACGAGGCGGCCATCCGCGCGGCCGGGGGCATAGACCTGTTCGTCGGCGGCGTGGGCTCCGACGGCCACATCGCGTTCAACGAGCCGGGCTCATCGCTGGCTTCGCGCACGCGCGTGAAGACGCTGACCCAGGACACCAAGAAGGCCAACGCGCGCTTCTTCGGCGGCGACATGGCGCAGGTGCCGTCCACGGCGCTGACCGTCGGCGTGGGCACGGTCACGGACGCCCGCGAGGTGATGGTGCTGGTGTCCGGCATGAACAAGGCGCGGGCCCTGCACTTCGCGCTGGAGGAAGGCGTGAACCACATGTGGACGGTGAGCGCCCTGCAGCTGCACCCGCGCGCGCTGATCGTCTGCGACGACGATGCCACGATGGAACTGAAGGTGGGCACGGTCCGCTATTTCCAAGACATCGAATCGGCCAACGCAAACAACTCGTTCTGATCCGGGTCGAGGCCCGTGCGCGGC
>CAYRXK010000067.1:5825-12536 GCA_964428265.1 uncultured Treponemataceae bacterium | reverse complement strand
CCGCCCGCGCCTTCCTGGGGCAACATGCTCAGCACGGCGCGCAAGGTGATGATGATAGCCCCCTGGACGGCGATCTGGCCGGGCCTGGCCATCGTGTTCCTGGTGCTGGGATTCAATCTCCTCGGCGACGGCCTGCGCGACCTCTTGGATCCGCGCCTGAAGAATCTGCGGTAGGGGGTGGCCATGTTCGACAGGAACGCTGAGGCCATCCTCCGGGTCGAGGGTCTGGCGACGCATTTCGATTCCGCGCACGGCCTGGTGAAGGCGGTGGACGGTATTTCCTTTACCCTGCGCCGCGGCGAAACCCTGGGCATCGTGGGCGAATCGGGGTCCGGCAAGTCCGTGACCAACCTTTCCGTCCTGCGGCTGGTGCCCTCGCCGCCGGGGCGCATCGCCGGCGGTTCCGTGCTGTTCGGCGGCAAGGACCTGCTTTCCGTGCCCGAGGAAGAAGTGCGGGTGCTGCGCGGTCGCAACATTTCCATGATTTTCCAGGACCCGCTTACCTCGCTGAATCCGGTGCTGCGCGTGTCGCTGCAGATCCAGGAGGCGCTGACCCTGCACCACGGCCTGAAAGGCCGGGCGGCGCGCGAGCGTGCCATTCAGATGCTGAAGGCGGTGGGCATTCCGGATGCCGAAAGCCGCGCCGACGATTATCCGCACCAGTTTTCCGGCGGCATGCGCCAGCGCGTGATGATCGCCATGGCATTGTCCTGCGATCCTGACATTCTGATCGCCGACGAGCCCACCACCGCCCTGGACGTGACGATCCAGGCGCAGATACTCGACCTTCTGCGCACGCTTTCGGCCACCCGTTCCACCTCCGTCATCCTGATCACGCATGACCTGGGCGTCGTAGCCGGCATGTGCGACACCGTCTGCGTGATGTACGCCGGCCAGATCGTCGAGCGCGCCGGTGTGGACGACTTGTTCTACGACCCGCTGCATCCGTATACCCGGGGGCTGCTGGCGTCGATTCCGCGCGCCGACCGTGCATCGCCGGCCGGCGGGGCGGACGGTGCCGAGGGCGCGGGCATTGCCGGGAGCGGGCGCCTGCACTCCATTCCCGGCAGCCCGCCGAGCCTGGTGGACCTTCCGGATGCCTGTCCCTTCGCGCCGCGCTGCGACCGCGCCATGGATATCTGCCGCAGGTCGCGTCCGCCGGAAACCGCCCTGCCCGGGCGGGCGGACAGCCAGGGCCGGGCGGGCGAGCCCCGCACGGTACGCTGCTTCCTGCACGCGGCCGGAACCCCCGCACTGAAAGGAGCCGCCCATGAATGACGGCGACATCGTCCTCGACGTACGGGGGCTCAAGGTCCATTTTCCCATCGAAAAAGGCATCGTGTTCAAGCGCCGCACGGGCTGGGTGCGCGCGGTGGACGGCGTGGATTTCTCGATCCGCAAGGGCGAGGCGCTCGGCCTGGTGGGTGAGTCCGGCTGCGGCAAGTCCACCACCGCCATGGCGGTATCCTTCCTGCAGCCCATGACCGCCGGAAGCGTGAAATTCCTCGGCAGCGACCTGGGCGCCCTTTCCGCTGCCGACCTGCGCAAGGCGCGCATGGATTTCCAGATCGTCTTCCAGGACCCCTATTCCTCGCTCGATCCGCGCATGTGCGCCGGCGACATCATCGCCGAACCCCTGCGCATCTACCGGAAACTTGGTGCGCTGGCGATGACGGACGCGGAAATCGACGCGCGCGTGCGGACCACGATGGAAAAGTGCGGCCTTTCGCCCGAATTCGCCCGACGCTACCCCCACGAGTTTTCCGGCGGCCAGCGCCAGCGCATCGGCATAGCGCGCGCCCTTTCGCTGAAGCCCAAGCTGGTCATCGCCGACGAGCCGGTTTCGGCGCTCGATGTTTCCATACAATCGCAAATCCTCAACCTCCTGAAGGACCTGCAGAAGGAATTCGACCTTACCTTCCTGTTCATCGCCCACGACCTGGCGGTGATCGAGTATTTCTGCAGCAGCATCGCGGTGATGTACCTGGGACGCATCGTGGAGGTCGCCGACGCGGCGACCCTGAACCGCGAGCCCCTGCACCCCTACACGAAGGCCCTGCTGTCGGCCGCCCCCTTGCCCGACCCCCGTGCCGAACGCGCGCGGCGGCGCATCATCCTGAAGGGCGACGTGCCCTCGCCCTCGCGCGAACACTCCGGCTGCCCCTTCCGCGAGCGCTGCCAGGACGCCTTCGGCCGCTGCTCGGGCGAGGCTCCCGCGCTGAGGGATGCTGGCGGCGGGCACAAGGTTGCCTGTTTCCTGTATGACTGAACCACGGCAGCCCCCGCATCCGCCTGCACGCCCGAACCCGCACCAACCTTCGCTTTCCGGCCCGCAGTTCCGCATCCGCGCCATGACCGGCGCCGATGTGGAAACCTGCGCCGCGATCGCCTGCGATTCCGACATCGGCCGGCGCTACGGATTCAGCCCCGAACGCATGGCGGCCCAGCTTGCCGCCGCGCTGGCCTCCGGCCGACAGGACCTCTTCGTGGCCTGCGATGCCGCGGAGGCGCCGATGGCCGCCATCGCGGAGGCGCCGATGGCCGCTGCCGCGGACGCGCCCTGCGGAATTCTTGGTTTCGCCTGGGTGGACCCGCGCGGCGCCTTTTCCTCTGCGCCCTACCTGCGGCTGATCGCGGTGGCGCCAGGGGGGCGGGGCGCGGGCGTCGGTTCGGCTTTGCTGGCCGCGTTCGAAGAGCGCACCGCGGAGGTCGGCCGCGACTGGTGCCTGCTGGTATCCGACTTCAACGCCCGGGCGATCGCGTTCTACGAACGCCACGGTTACGCGAAGGTCGGCGCCCTGCCCGACTTCGCGGTTCCCGGCATCGCCGAAATCATCATGGCAAAGCGGCGGAACGCCCATGCCCCGGTTTGAGGAAGCGCGCGCGCTGACCGTCCGGCACATCGCGGCGGGCGATTTCGCCGGCGCGGTGATTCGCGTGGAACTCCGCGGGGAACTCCTGTACGAGGAAGCCTTCGGCCTGGCGCTGGATATAGTGGCCGGCCCAGCTTCGGCCGGCCCCGTGGCCAACCGCCCCATGCGCACCGACACCCTGTTCGATCTGGCATCCGTCAGCAAACTGTTCACCACCACCGCCATACTGAAGCTAGCCTCCCTCGGGCGCCTTGCCCCGGACCAGCCGGTCACGGATTTCATGGATCCGGGATCGCCCGCGCGCGCGCACCTTGATGGCGTGGACATCCGCGCCCTGCTGACCCACTCGTCGGGCCTGCACTACTGGTTCCCCTTCTATACGCGCGCGGACCTCGATTTTGATTCAATCCTGACCCGGATCTGCGAAAAAAATCCGCGCAAACCCGGCCAGGTCATCTATTCCGACCTCAATTTCATGCTGCTGGGCCGGATCCTGGAACGCGTCACCGGCCAGGGCCTGCGTGATGCCGTGCGCGACCTGGTATTCGTCCCCCTGGATCTGGCCCGTACGCGCTATGGCCCGTTGCCCGACGCCCCCTCGAACCTCGCGGATGCGGGAACGGTGAACGCAGCCGCGACTGAATGGGGCAACCGCACAGAGCGGGGCATGGTAGCCGACCTCGACCTTTATTTTCATGGGTGGAGGGACGAGCGCCGCCCCATCATCGGCCAGGCGAATGACGGCAATTGTCATTATTTTTTCGGCGGCGCGGCGGGACATGCCGGCATCTTTTCCGACGCCCGCGACCTCTGCGCGCTCGGCAGGGCCTGGCTCGACCCCGACCTTGCGCGCGATGCCCTGCGCGACCATGGGGGCGAGCGCGGACTGGGCTTCCAGACCGGTTCACTGTATCCGGGCGAGGGCTGGGGGCACACCGGGTTCACCGGTACGATGCTGCACGTAAACCCGCGGCGCGGGCTCGTATTCGCGCTCCTGTCCAACAGGCTGCACGTCGCCGAACCGCGGAACATCAATCCCTGGCGGCTGGCCGTGTCGGAGGCGATCCTGGCGGATGCGCGCTGAAGCGCCGCCACCGCATCCGGCGCCGGCCATTCTAAAGAGCAGGCCCCTCTTGACGGAAACGCGCCGTTCCGGTAAAGATTAGCCCCGTCGCGCCGCTGTAGCTCAGTTGGTAGAGCAATGGACTGAAAATCCATGTGTCATCAGTTCAATTCTGATCGGCGGCATACGTGACAGACCAAGGCACCCGCCCGGGTGCCGCGCCTAAGCCGCCCCCGAAGGGCGGCTTTTCTCTTTACCGCCCCGGATGGCGCGCTCCCGCGGCCGCTGTTATACTGACCCGCATAACGGGAGACATCAATGAACGTACTGATAATCGGAGGCGCGGGCTACATCGGCAGCCACGTCGCCAGGACCTTCGCCGACGCGGGGCATGCGGTCGACGTGTTCGACAACCTTTCCACGGGTTCGCTCGACAACCTCTTCCCCGAATACGGTTTCATCCAGGGTGACATATTGAATCCGGACGCCCTGCGCGCCGCGATGGCCAAGGGGTACGACGCGATCGTGCACCTGGCCGCCGCCAAGGCCGCCGGCGAATCCATGATCAGGCCGGAAAAATATTCCACGCAGAACATTTCCGGCACGGTGAACATCCTGAACGCCGCATCCGAAGCCGGCGTGCGGCGCATCGTGTTTTCCTCGTCGGCCGCCACCTACGGCGAACCCAAATACCTGCCGATAGACGAGGCGCACCCCACCGACCCGGCCAATTACTACGGCTACACCAAGCTCGAGATCGAGCGCATGCTCGGCTGGTACGACCGGCTGAAAGGCATGCGGTTCGCGGCGCTGCGCTATTTCAACGCCGCCGGCTACGACCCGGACGGCCGCGTGCACGGGCTGGAAAAAAATCCGGCCAACCTGATTCCCGTGATCATGGAAGTCGCGGCGGGCATGCGCAAGGACCTGGAGGTGTTCGGCACCGACTACGACACGCCCGACGGCTCCGGCGTGCGCGATTACGTGCACGTGTCAGATCTCGCGGCCGCGCATCTCTCCGCGCTTGAATACATGACGCGCGCCGACGAAAGCCTTACCGTGAACCTCGGCTCCGAATCCGGGCTTTCCGTGCTGGAAATCCTGGAAGCCGCGCGCAGGATCACGGGACGCGAAATACCGGCGCGCATTTCCGGGCGCCGCGCCGGCGATCCTGCCAAGCTGGTGGCGTCCAGCGAAAAAGCCCGCCGCGCGCTGGGCTGGCAGGCGCGCCATTCCGACCTCGAAACCCTCGTAACCACCACCTGGAACGCATACCGGAGGCATCTGCGATGAGCGATCTGAAAAACCGCGAAACCGTATTTTCCCGCATCGACGGATCGACCGACAGGATCGTCGAACTGGAAACCCTGCTCACGTCCATTCCCGCCATCGCGCCCGAATCTGGCGGGCAGGGCGAGCTCAAGAAGGCCGAGGCGCTGGAAGCCTGGCTGCGCGCCCGCGGAGTCAACGATATCGTCCGCATCGACGCGCCCGATGCGCGCGTGGAATCGGGCATCAGGCCGAATATCGTGGCCACCATTCCCGGCGCGTCCGGCGATTCCGCCGGCAGGCTCTGGATCATGACCCACCTGGACGTGGTGCCCGAGGGCGAGCGCTCGCTGTGGAAAACCGATCCCTGGAAGGTCGAATACCGCGACGGCAAGGTGTTCGGCCGCGGCGTCGAGGACAACCAGCAGGGTCTTGTCGCCTCGGTGGTGGCCGCGCTGGCCTTTGTCGAATCGCATATCGTACCGCGGCGCACGATAAAGCTGCTGTTCGTCGCCGACGAGGAAGTGGGCTCGAAATTCGGCATCCAGTACCTCATCGCCTGGGGGCGGCAGGCCGGCCGGACGCCGCTCTTCCGAAAGGACGACCTGATCATCGTGCCCGACGGAGGCAACGCGGAAGGCTCCGAAATCGAGGTGGCCGAAAAGAACATCTGCTGGCTGAAGGTGTCCACCCGCGGCAGGCAGACCCACGCGGCGATGCCCGACAAGGGCAACAACGCATTCCTCGCCGCCTGCGACCTGGCCGTGCGCGCGCACGCCCTTGAAAGCACGGTATTCACCGCCCGCGATCCGCTTTTCGATCCGGACCGCAGCACGATCAACCCCACCAAGAAAGAGGCGAACGTGCCCAACGTGAACACGATTCCAGGCGACGACGTGTTCTACCTGGACATGCGCATCCTGCCGGAGTATCCGCTGGACCGTGTAATGGCGGAGCTCCGCGCCTTGGCCGATTCCCTGGAAAGCGTCCATGGCGTCCGCTACGAATTCGAGGCGCTGCAGCGCGGCGAATCGAAGGCCACGCCGGCCGACGCGCCGGTGGTGCGCGCCCTGTCGGAGGCGGTGAAGGACGTGTACGGGGTTCAGGCCAGGGCCATCGGCATCGGCGGCGGCACGGTCGGCGCGCACCTGCGCAACGACGGCTTCGATTGCGTGGTCTGGGCGCGCATGAACGAGACAGCGCACCAGCCCAACGAGAACGCCGATATCGCCAACATCGCGGGTGACGCCAAGGTGTTCGCGGCCCTGGCCTTGCGTTAGGCGATCAGTCGCGCGCCATCGGCACCTTGAGTTTCTGCCCGATCCTGAGCACCGATGACAGCGACAGGTCGTTGGCCGATGCGAGAAGGTCGGGCTGGATATCGTATTTCAGCGATATCATCCAGAGCGTGTCGCCGGGTCTGACGGTGTAGCTCGAACTGAATTCGAGCGCGTCGTCGTCGGAAGCCTTCGACGCGGGCGCGGATTTCGACGGCGACGATTTCGC
>CAYRXK010000067.1:3495-5725 GCA_964428265.1 uncultured Treponemataceae bacterium | reverse complement strand
GATTTCGCGGGCGCCTTGGCCGTTTTCGCCGACCCGCCGTCGAGGACCGGGATGAGCACCGTCTGCCCGATGCGGATCTTGTCCGCCTTCAGGCCCGGATTCGCCTGCAGGATCATGGAGAGCGGCGTACCGGCGCGCGCCGCGATCTGGCTCATCGTGTCGCCGGATTTCACCTTGTAGATCGTATACCGCACCAGCGCCTGCGATTTGTCGTCGAGCACGGCCTTGGCCGCTTCGGCCTTTTCCGCGGGCACCTTTACCACGTGCGATGCCGAAGGCGGCGTAATGTGGTAGCGAAGTTCCGCGTTGCCCGATTTCAGCTGCGCCAGGGGAATGCCCGCGCGCTGCGACAGCAGGGCCAAATCCACCTGGCGATCGGTGCGCAGCGTTTCCCAGGAGTGCGGTTCTCCCCACTCCCCGGGCAATCCGTGCAGGGCGGGATAACGCAGGATGGACGCCACGGCGAGGAATTTCGGCACGTAGGACCGCGCCTCGCGCGACAGCTTGCCCGCTTCTGCCAACTCCCAGTAACCGGCCTCGTCGCCGGACGCCTTTCGGGCGCGCGAGACCGCACCCATGCCGGCGTTGTAGGCGGCAAGCGCGAGCGGCCAATCGCCGAGCGCGGCGTAATTGTCGGCCAGCTTCTGCAGCGCACCGTCGGTGCTCTTCATGAAATCGCGCCGCTCGTCCACCCAGTCGGTGATCTTCATCCCGTACCCGGCGATGGAATTCCGCATGAACTGCCAGAGCCCGGTGGCGCCGCTGCGCGAGACGGCGTGCGGCGAATATTCTGATTCGATCACCGGAAGGAAGGCCAGTTCGAGCGGCAATCCGTAGTGCCGCACGCGATCGTCGACATAGGCGATGTAGACGAGCGATTTTTCCATCACTGCCTGCAGCCATTTTCGTCCGCCGGCGCTGAGATAGTCCTGCCGGTATTTTTCGAACGCTTCGTTGCCCCAGGGCATGTCCAGGCCGTATTCCAGCCCGTCGACCAGGATTCCCGCCGATATGGTGGGTTCGGGTCGAGGTGGCGGCGGCGCTTCGACCTTACCCTCGTCCCGCGCCGCGGGCGTCTCGGTCACCGGCATCATCGCGGTCACCGGCGCGGCCGGCGGGGGCGCGGGCGTCTCGATCGCAGGCGCCACAGCCGGCTGAGGTGCAGCAGCGGTCGGCGCGGATTCAGCCACGGCCGGATCAGCTTCGACCGCGAGCGGCTCAGGTCCGGCCACCGCCGGCGCGGATTCGGCCGCCGGTGGCGCAGGTTGAACCACCGCCGGCGCAGGTTCGGCCGCTGCCGGCTCCGATTCGGCGTGCGGCGGCTCAGGCGCCTGGGGAACCGCTGGTTCCGCCAGCGGCGCGGCGATGGCTGCATCCATGCGCGCATCGTCGTAGCTGGCCTGGGCCCGCAGGGGCAGGGAACCCGCCGCTGCCATCACGCCCAGCAAAAGCAGGGCGCGGAGGCCGTGCGGGTTCTTTGCATATATCATCGCATGCGCTCCCCGAAATAAATGCCCGCCCACTCCCACTGGCCGTGAACGGCGGGATCCGCGGGAAAGTGGATTTTACGGAAATACAGGTACCAGACCGGCATGCGCCCCGTCCAGCCCCAGGTGCGCAAATAGGCCTCGTTCGGTCCCGAAGTCGGATCGAGCGAAGCGTCGGCCTTGATGGCGCCCGACTTCATGAATTCCGAAAAGTCGAACAGCACCCTGGAATTGGCATCCGCCACCCCGTCCTGGTGCCAGGATTCGGCGAAAAAACCCACCCGCGCGGCGTATGACCTGAGTTTCTGGGCCGAACCCGATGCAAGCGCCTTCCGGATGCCGGCGACCAGGTCTCCCAGTTCTCCGTAACCCCAGTTGCGCGGGCTCGAATTGAATTCCACCAGGCGGCGTGCGCGTTCCAGCGCGTCGGGGTGTCCGGGAATTTCAGTGCCGAACCAGGGCAGGAATAGTGAGTAATGGCGTATGGCGAGGTCCCACTGCCCGGCGCGTTCGTATTCCAGGGCCAGCAGGTACAGCGCGACGCCTGGATCCGGTCGGTCGGGAAACCGCGCGATCAGGTCGCGGTAGTAGGCGATGGCCCGCTCTCCGGTGCCGGCGGAGGCCACAAGGCGGTTCAGCGATTCCATGTGCAGCGAAGCGCCCTCGACCTCCAGATCGGGAAGCGTCTTCACGATCCGCTCGTACAACGGTACCGCCAGGTCCAGGCCTCCGTCCGCCTCGAA
>CAYRXK010000067.1:1404-3395 GCA_964428265.1 uncultured Treponemataceae bacterium | reverse complement strand
AGATGCTAGCACGCTGAAAAATTCGTTGGCAAGCTCCGGCAGGATCGGATACACTTCCGCCATGTCTCCCCGAACCAAGGAACAGCGGACCAAAGCCTTCATGACCGGCACCTTCCTGGCCTCGCTCACCGCCCTGGCCATGCTCATCGTGGCGGTCACCTGGCTTTCCGGCCGCAACCCCTCCAAGGCATGGCCGTTCGCGCTCACCGCCATCGGCTTCGCGGGCCTGTACGCGGGCCTGGCCAAATCCGGCAAGTACGACCGGGGCTATGTGGTTCCCTCGGCGATCTTCATCATCATGTCGCTCGTATTCGCCGCCTTTTCCTTCGATATCGTGCCCGATCGCTTTGGCACCTGGGTCATGGCCTACTGGCCGCTGCTGCTTCTGGCCGGAACCGGCCTGATTCTGGCGGTCTGGCGCTACTCCCTTTACCGGCGGGCAAAAAAAGCCGAAACTAGAAAGAGGACCTCCGGCCGTCGCGGCGCGGGCACCCGGTCATCGCGACCGGACAAGGGACAATGAAGCGAAAGAAACGGCTCGGTACGACCAGCATCCTCATAATGGTGGTGGCCGCATTATGCCTCGGCCTGCCCGCCGCCGTTTCCGCGCAACCCGCGGCCGTCTCCGCCCAACCCTACACCCGCGCCGGCATCGAATCGCTCGTCGCCACGGGCACGCCCGAATCCCTGGCGGATGCCCTGCGGGGCATCGGTTCCACCGAAACGCTCAATGCGCAGGAACGCGCCTTCCTTGATGCTTACGTGCAGGCCGTACTGGCCATAGTCTATCCCGCTCCGGGAGAGCAGAACGGGCGCAGCGTGCAGGTTTCGGTGCTGCTTCCCGTAAAGAACGGGGTTGAAAGCGCCAAATCCGCCGATGCCGTGGCCCAGAAGCTGCTGGATCACGCCAAGGCCGGCCAGGCTTCCGCGGTGCCCGCCGAAATCGAAGGCAGCCCCCTGGCCGAACTGGCGCCCGCGCTGGCTATCTTCAGGTCAACCAGCAAGGAAACCGCCAAGCGCTCGCTGGAAGCCGCCGAACGGCTGGCGCGCATCTTTCCGCAGTCGCCGCTGCCGGTCCTGGTAAAGGCGCTGGAAGCCGAACGCCGCCAGGACCTTGCGATGGCGCAGTCGCACTTCCGCTCGCTGGTCGACGCGCAGCCCTCGATGTGGCCCGCCAGGCTCGGGCTCGCGCGCGTGCAGGTCATCCTGGGGCAGGGCGCGGACGCGGTCCGGACCCTCGACCCATTGGTCAAGGATCGAGGCGCCTCCGGCGATTTCTGCACCCCCTACGCCCTGGCGCTGTATCAGACCGCCCGGTTCGAGGAAGCGGCCCCCGTCATCACTCGGGCTCTGGCATCCTATCCCGATGCGGTCGAACTCCTTTCCGCGCAGGCCCACATGCTGGCGGCTGCCGGCAACATGGCGGGCGCCGCAGCGGCGGTAGCCGCCATCGGGCGCCTGAAGGCGGACGACGCGCGTTCGCTGTGGGTCAGGTCCCGGATCGCCGCCGCCCAGGGGGCCAGGGGCGAATCGGTGGACTGGGCGCGCAAGGCGCTCGCGATAGCGCCCGCGGATCCCGAATACCTGGTGCAGCTGGCCGCCGTCCTTTTCGATCAGGGCGAAGCCTTCCACCCCGAGGCGCTGACCCTTGCCGAGCGCGCCATGGCCAAACCCGCGGCAAACGGCCGGACCGAAACCCCGCTCGTCGCGGGCCTTCGCGATGCCGCGCGCCGTGAAGCCGGCAGGCTGCTTTTGCTGGACGCGTATCGCCACCAGGATTGGTACCGCGCCATGGGCTACCTGGACGCGGTCAGGGCGGCAGGGGCCGAACGCTCCGCCGGGGCCGACCGGGTCATGATCGCCGCCATCCTTCGCAATTCGGGCCGCAGCATCGAAGCCATCACGTACTCGCGGTCCTGGTTTTTCGAATCCGGCGGGTCCGAAGCCGCCGCCGAATCCTTCCTGCGCGCGCTGGCCCAGGCTTCCGGCAC
>CAYRXK010000067.1:0-1304 GCA_964428265.1 uncultured Treponemataceae bacterium | reverse complement strand
TCGTCGCCCGAAATGCGGTCCTTCGTGCAGTACATGCAGGGCCTGATGAGCGGTTCCGACCAGGCCGCCATTCCGTATTTCCGCGCCGCGCTGGTCGAAAAGGCCGACAACCTCGAAGCCCTGGCCAGCCTGGCGGAAGCCTACGCCCGCCTGGGGGACCAGGAAAAGGCCAAGTTCTACGCCCGCCAGGCGATCGCCCTGCACGGCGCCGCCGCGGCGGCATCGGGCAGCGCGGCATCGGGCGCTTCGACGGACGGCGAACTCGCTGCCCGCATCGACGCCCTGAAACAGCGCTTCTTTCCGTGAGCCGCCCCGCGCCGGGCGCGCGCCGATCCGCGTCGGGCGCGCATCGTTACGACCCCGCCATAGCCCGCTTCCTCGATGAGGTGCTGCGCGCCTGCGCCTCGCCCCGGAGACTGGTCCGCGATCCCCTGGCCATCGTGGCCGAATACGCCGACCCCGCCGATATCGAGGTTGCCGGCCTTGTGGCCTCTACCCTGGCGTTCGGCGCGGTGGACCTGATCATGCGCGCCGCGCGCGAAGCCCTGGCGCCCCTCGGACCGCATCCCGCCGCCGCGCTGGACTCCATGTCCGATCGCGATATCGAGGGTGCCTGGCGCTCCTTCCGCTACCGGTTCTGCGCCCCTTCCGACCTGCAGGGCCTCATGCGCGCCATCGCCCGCGCCCGCCGCGACCACGGCAGCCTGGAATCGCTGTTCGCGCGCGGCGACCCCGATCCGCAGGGGCCGGACATCGTCGCCGCCACCGGTGCCTTCGTCGACGCCCTGCGCGCGTATGCCACGATCCGGACGAATCTCCTGCCGCACCCGCGCGACGGTTCGGCCTGCAAGCGTCTCTTCCTTTATTTGCGATGGATGGCGCGCCGCGACGGCGTGGACCCCGGTCCCTGGACCTCGGTCAGCCCCGCGCGCCTGGTGGTGCCGATGGACGTGCACATGTTCCGGACCTGCCGCGATCGCCTGGGCTTTTTCGGCCCCGGATCCCGGGTCGAGGCGCCCCGCCTGGCCCATGCGCTCGTCGCCACCGCCGCCTTCAGGTGGTACGCGCCCGACGACCCTGTGCGCTTCGATTTCGCCCTGACCCGGCCAGGCATAGACCCCCGCCCCGGCGACGAGGCCTTCGCCTGCGGGTGAACGCCGTCCAGTGAACGCCGTCCGGTGAACGCCGTCCAGATTGACATGGCCGATTTTCCCGTGCTATCTTTCGCGGGCTGTCGGAAACGTCAGCGGACCGGGCAATAGCGCAGGTGGTTAGCGTACGAGTCTGGGGGACTCGGGGTCGCC
>CAYRXK010000066.1:0-12664 GCA_964428265.1 uncultured Treponemataceae bacterium | reverse complement strand
CACCGCCTCGGAACCCATGCCATCCGCGATGCGGCGGACGGCGTCCACGTGCGCGTTGCCGCCGACGCCGGACTCGTCCACGTTGCAGACGAACACTTCCTTCTTCATCGTGATGAGGAAGGCGCCGCGCAGGGCATCGCGCTCGTCGTCGTCCAGCGGCGCGGAGCGGGCGGGCCTGCCCTCCTGCAGCAGGGGCCTGACCTTGGCCAGCGCGGCCAGTTCGCGCTCGGTGTCCTTCTTCACCTGGGGATCCTGCACCTTCAGCTGCTTCTGCAGCTTTTCCACGCGGCGGTCCAGGGTTTCCAGGTCGGCCAGCGCCAGTTCGGTGTGGATCACCTCGATATCGTCGGCCGGATTCACCCGGTTGGCGACATGCACGATGTCCGGGTCCTCGAAACAGCGCACCACGTGCGCGATCATGCCCACTTCGCGGATGTGCGAGAGGAACTTGTTGCCCAGTCCCTCTCCCTTGGAGGCGCCGGCGACCAGGCCGGCGATGTCCACGAATTCAACCGCCGCGGGCACCCGCTTCTTGGGGGCGAACATGGCGGTCAGGCGGTCCAGCCGCGCGTCGGGCACCGCGACAATGCCCACGTTGGGGTCGATGGTGCAGAATGGGTAGTTCGCCGCTTCGGCTTTCGCGCTGGTAATGGCGGAAAATATGGTGGACTTGCCGACGTTGGGCAGTCCGACGATGCCGCAGTTCAGGGCCATGGGTACCTCGGGAAGTTTCGGATCGCCCTGCGTGACTGATCAGGGGGCGCGTGCCGATTCTATAGGCCCGAAGCCGCCTTCTTCAATACGCGGCGCATGCGGGGTATGCGGCGCATGCGGGGCATGCGGGGCATGCGGGGTATGCGGCGAGGCTTTACTCCCCGCGAAACCGGGTCTACAGTGGAAATATCGAAACCGACGAGGCACCCCGCATGTCCGACATCACCTCGCTCTTTTCCGCCAACGCGCACGCGATGCGCAAATCAGTCATCCGCGAACTCCTGAAGCTCACCAACGATCCGGGCATCATATCCTTCGCCGGAGGCCTGCCCGCGCCGGAAACCTTTCCCGCCGAAGACATCCGCGCCGCCACCGACCGTGTCCTGTCGCGGATTCCCGCGCAGGCCCTGCAGTACGGCACCACCGAGGGCGACAACAGCCTGCGCGAACAGCTCGCCGCGCACGAAGCGGCCGAGGGCCTGACCCTCGACCCGGGCGAAATCCTCATCACCACCGCCAGCCAGCAGGCCCTGGATATCCTGCCCAAGCTCTTCCTTGACCCGGGCGACGCGGTCATCGTGGAGCGCCCCACCTATGTCGGCGCCATCCAGGCCATCCAGTCGTACCGGGGCCGCTTCATCGAAGTGCCGTTCGCCGCATCCGGCGACGGGATGGACCTGCACGCGCTGGAATCGAACTACGCGCGTGCCCTGCAGGGCGGCATCAGGGTAAAATACCTGTACGTGATTCCCGACTTCCAGAACCCGAGCGGCCTCTGCTGGAGCCTGGAATGCCGCCGAGCCGTGCTGGAATTTTCCTACCGCCACAAACTGCCGATCGTGGAAGACGCCCCCTACCGGCGCATCCGCGTGGCAGGCAGCCCCCTGCCCTCGCTGTTCAAGCTGGACCGCGACGGCGAGCGCCGCGGCAATGTCATCATGCTGAAAACCTTTTCGAAAATCCTGGCGCCCGGCATGCGGGTCGGCTGGGTTCTGGCCTCGCCGGACATGATTTCGCGCCTGGTCGTGGCCAAGCAGGCCATGGACCTCTGCACCGGCCCCTTTCCGCAGAAAATCATCGCCGAGTACCTGTCCACCGGCAAGCTCGAAGCGCGCATCGCCGCGACCTGCGCCCTGTACGGAGGCAAGCGCGACCTGATGCTGGACGCCTTTTCGCGCCACATGCCCAAGGTCGAGGGGCTGCGCTGGACCCGCCCGGACGGCGGCCTCTTCCTCTGGCTGACCCTGCCGGACCGCGGCGACACGGACCGCATGTTCCACGCCGCCATCGCGCGCAAGGTCGCCTATGTCGTCGGGTCGGCCTTCTATGCCGACCATCCCCGCCACGATTCGATGCGCATCAATTTCAGCTATTCCAATCCGGCCGAAATCGAGGAGGGAGTCAGGCGCCTTGCCGAGGTGATCCGCGACGAACTGGCCGCGCGGCCGTCTTGACGAAATAGCGCGCCGCGCGCTGGACACTTTCCCCCGCTACCGATACTTTTCACTCCGATAGCGAGGAACCTCATGGCAATCATCGAACTCTCGGACGTGAAAAAGACCTACCCGCTGGGAAAGGTCGAGGTAAAAGCGGTCAAGGGCGTGACCTTCGCCATAGAACGCGGCGATTTCATTTCCATCGCGGGGCCGTCGGGGTCGGGCAAGAGCACGATCCTGAACATGATCGGCCTGATCGACATACCCACCTCGGGCGAGGTGCGCATCAACGGCAAGCTCACCAACGGGCTGTCCGACGAGGAACTGACCCGCTTCCGCCACGAGGTCCTGGGCTTCATATTCCAGTCATTCAACCTCATCCCGGTCCTGAACGTGTGGGAAAATGTCGAGTTTCCGCTCCTGCTGGGCAAGGGGGCGCCCGAAAAGAAAGAACGCCGGGAATGGATCGACTGGCTGATAGACGAGGTGGGATTGGCCGAATGGCGCACCCACCGGCCGAACGAACTCTCCGGCGGCCAGCGCCAGCGCGTGGCCATCGCGCGCGCCCTGGTGACCAAGCCGCGGATCGTGCTCGCCGACGAACCCACCGCCAACCTCGATTCCGCCACCGGCGAGCAGATCATCGAACTCATGAAGAAGATCAACCGCGAACTTGACACCACCTTCATTTTCTCCACGCACGACGCCAAGATCGTCGACGAGGCCGACCACATCATCCGCCTGCGCGACGGCCTGGTCACCGAAAACTACCGCCGCGGCGAGGATGGGCTGGCCGGAGACGGCCGCACCGGCGCCTTCTCCGGCCAGCAGCAGGCGCGGGACTGACCGGTATGCCGGCGCTGCTGAAAATGGCGCTCCGCAACGTGGCGGAGCACCGGTCGAAAAGCCTCATAATAGGAACCCTGCTCGCGCTGGGCGCGTTCATCATCGTGCTCGGCAACTCCTTCATCGACGCATCCAAGGCGGGCATAAGGACGATGTTCACCGAAAGCTACACCGGCGACATCTTCGTGTCCGGCATCTCCGAAGAAGGCGACGTGTCGCTGTTCGGGGTGATGTCCGTCGGAGGCCTGGCCGAGACGCCCCGCATTCCCGAATACGAGCGCGTGCGGGAAATCGTGCGCGGCGCTCCCGGCGTGAAGTCGCTGACCGGCATGGCCACGGGCTTCGGCGCCGCCATGCGGGAGGTGGGCGACAATCCCGAGGAACGGCCCGAGGGCGATTCCGCGGAGGAAATGCGGAATTCCATGGCTTCGCGCATGCTCTTCCTGTTCGGGATAGACGGATCGAGCTACTGGGATGTGTTCGACACGATCGAGATGACCTCCGGCACGCGCCTGGAACCCGGCATGCAGGGCGTTATCATCAACGAAACGCAGCTGGCCAAGATGGCGAAGACCCTGAAGCGCGGCATCGGCGTCGGCGACAAGATCCTGGTGCAGGGCATGTCCGGCGGCGGGATGCGGCTGCGCGAACTGACCGTCGCGGGCACCTACAAGCCGCGCGGCCAGGGTTCGGCGCCGGAGCAGATGGCCTTCGCCGACATCGATACGATACGCGTGTTTTCAGGCATGACCGTGGGATCGGCGGAGGCGGTCACGCTTTCCGCGGAGCAGACGGGAATGCTCGCGGCCGACGACACTGACTCCCTTTTCAGCGACGATCTTTTCACGGATACGCCCACGCCCGCGGGCGCGGCCTTCGACGAGAAAAAGCTCGCGGCGCAGCTTTCCGACGTTTCGGGGCGCGAGCGCGCCAACGCCGCCGACCTGGGCGCCTGGCAGTTCATCGTGGCCCGCACCGGCGATCCCGGCGCCACGCAGCGCGCGATCCGCGCCATCAACGAGCGGTTCAAGGCCGAGGGCATCAAGGCCGTGGCGGGCGACTGGCAGAAGGCCTCCGGCCCCTACGGCCAGTCGGTGGACGTGGTGCGCGTCGTGTTCACGGTGGCCATCGTGATACTGGCCATCGTCGCCGTCATCATCATCATGAACACCTTCGTGATTTCGGTTATCGAACGCACCGGCGAGATCGGCACGATGCGCGCGATCGGCGCGGGCAGGAAATTCGTGCGCCGCATGTTCGTGGCCGAGGCGGGGATCCTTTCGCTGGCCTTCTCCACCCTGGGAGCCCTGCTGGGATGGGCGGCCGCCGCGATCCTCGGAGCAATGCGGATCGCCGCGGGCAACGACTTTTTCGAAATTTTGTTCGGCGGCAAGTTCCTGAGCCCGGTGGTGACGCCGGTATCGTTCATCGCCGCCATCTTCGGCATGGTGCTGGTGGGGTATCTCGCCAACCTGTACCCGGTTTCCGTGGCGCTGAAAATCCAGCCGGTGCGCGCCATGCAGACCGAGTGACCGCGGAATCCCGGAGGTACCGAGCATGAAAACGATCCTTCCGCGCATCGCCCTGCGAAACCTGGCGCGGCAGAAAAAGCGCACCATGCTGCTGGGGGCGGCGATCGCCTTCGGCATCATGATCGTCACGATCATCAACGGGTTTGCCGGCGCCTTCGTGGCAAACGTGTCGGAAAATTTCGCCTACCTGATGGCCGGGCACGTATTCGTGCGCGGTTCGGAAAAGACCGAATCCGGCAGGACCCTTTCGGTCGTGCGCGACGATGAGGCCATACGCCGCGCCATAGAGGCATCGGGCATCAGTCCGGTGCGCGTGACCAGGTCCAGCGAAGTGCAGGCCACCCTGGTGTTCGAGGGCAAGTCGACGCGCCAGTCGCTGACCGGACTGGACATCGCCGGCTCGCCGTTCCTCGGCGAGCGACTGGCCATCCTGGAGGGTTCCTGGCAGGCCACAAGCGCCCAGGACGCGCTGATCCTCTCGGCGCGCACCGCGAAAAAGCTGAACGTGCATCCCGGCGACCGGCTCCTGGCGCAGTTCAGGACGGCCACGGGACAGAACAACGTCGTGGACTTCACCGTCGCCGCGGTCAGCGCCGATTCGAGCATCGTGGGTTCGGTCCTCGCCTACGTGAACATAACCTACCTGAACAAGGCGCTCGGCCTGGGAGACCATGAATACATGGCGCTCGGCATCATGCTGCGCGACCTCAAATCGGCGCCGAAAGCCGCCGACGCGCTGTTCTCCTCGCTCAAGGGCTCGGGCCTGCAGCTGTTCGAACGCGCGGCGAAAAACGAGGACGGCGGCAGCATTCCCTTCATGGCCATGCTGCGCGGACGCTCGGGCGAAACCTGGGACGGCGTGAAATACAGCGTGATCACGATCGACGACATCATGTCGCAGGCGCGGCAGATCGTGGTGGCGCTGGACACCGCGAGCGTGGTCATCCTGTTCGTGCTGTTCGCCATCGTGATGATCGGCATCTCCAACACGTTCAGGATGGTCATGTACGAGCGCATCAAGGAAATCGGCACGATGCGCGCCATCGGGGTGCAGCGGCGCGAAGTGCGCAGGCTCTTCCTGCTGGAGGCGCTGTTCCTCGCGCTGGCGGGCACCGCCGCCGGCATCCTCGCCGCGCAGCTGGTTATGGCGCTGGTGTCGCTCTACGACTTCGGCATGAATTCGCCCGCGTTCCTGATCATGCGCAACGGCCACCTGTCGTTCAGGGTGCCGTTCTTCCGCGCCCTGGCAAACCTGGGACTCATCGTGGTCCTGACCGTTGCCGCGGCCTTTTTTCCCGCCCGCGCCGCCGCGAAACTGCAGCCCGCCGAGGCGCTCAGGTCGCTGAAATGAACATCGCCGCAAGGAGTTTTTCATGAATCGCATAACGCAACCCCGCGGCTCCGGCCGCCGCGCCCCGCCCCTTCTGGCGGCGGCCCTGCTTTCCGCCATATGGTTTTCCGCCGTCCCTCCCGCCGCGCAGGCGGCCGACGCGAAGCCGGATACGAAGGCCATCCTGAAGGAACTGGACGACCTGGGAAATTTTCCGGGCCGCGATTATTCCGCGCTGTTCACCATCGTCTCCGAAAAGCCCGGCGAAAAGCAGAGCGTGACCCAGGCGCGCGTGTTCCGCCGCGACAAGAAGGACCAGTTCGTGATCCTGGTCATGCTGCCCGAGGTGAACAAGGGCCAGGGCTACCTGCGCGAGGACGACAACGTGTGGTTCTACGACCCCACCTCGCGGAAATTCTCGTTTTCGTCGATCAAGGAAAACCTGCAGAATTCCGAGGCCAAGAACGCCGATTTCACGCGGTATTCGTTCACGGGCGATTACCAGGTCGAAGCCGTTTCCGACGCGGCGATCGGCAAGTACCCGGTCTGGGTCCTGGACCTGAAGGCGAAGAACAACGAGGTGCCCTACGAACGCGTGAAGCTGTTCGTACGCAAGGACCGGACCATGCTCCTGAAGCGCGAGGACTATTCGGTTTCCGGCAGGCTCATGCGCACATCGCTGTATCCGAAATATGTCGAGCTCGAAGGCAAGCTGCTGCCGTCGCAGACACTGATCGTGGACGAGATAAACAAGGGTGAAAAAAGCCAGATCACCATGGCCGAACAGTCGGTCGCCACACTGCCCGACAAGGTATTCACCAAGGCCTTCCTCGAGCAGGTGAACCGATGAGGGGGAAGGTCGTGTCGCATACCGCAAAGGCCGCGCTGGCCATCGCGCTCTCGGTGTTCCTGGCGGCGGCGCCTGCCTTCGCCCAGGACTCGGAATCGCTGGACGACCTGTTCGCCGATGACATCATCGAGTCGCCGGGGGCCGCGGGCGCGGGATCTTCCGGCCCCGGCGCGGCCGCGACCGATCCCGTGTCGGCCGCGCTCAAATCCGAAGCCGTCCGCGTGGGCGGCTCGTACGCGGGCGACGCAGGCCTGTCCTGGACCTGGAACAACCCCTGGAACGGCGGCTTCGATCCGCTTGCGCCCGATACCTCGACGATCAGCGCGAAACCTTCGGCCACCGTCTTTTTCGACGCCAGGCCCGACGAGGATTACCGCGTGCACGGATCCTTCAAGACCGCCTGGCCTTTCAGGACCTCGGTGGAAGCCACTCGCTACACCGTGGGCGGCACGACCAGCTACGCCGCGACTCCCTCGTCCTTCGACGTGCCCGACATCCGCGTGTTCGAGCTTTTCGCCGACGTCGCTGCCGGTGACCGCCTTTTCTTCAGGTTCGGCAAAAGCACGATCGCCTGGGGCGTGGGCTACTTCTGGAGTCCCGCCGACGTGCTGAACCTGCAGTCGATCGACCTATTCGATCCGGAGGCGCAGCGCGAGGGGCCGGTGAACCTGCGCGTCCACTTCCCCGTGCCCGGCACCATGGCCAACCTCTACGGCTACGCGGTGTTCGACCCCGAGGACGTCGACTTCGACACCACGGCGCTGGCCGCCAAGGCTGAAGTCGCCTTCGCTGGCTACGAGGCCGGCGTAGGCGCCTGGTACCGCCAGGACACGGCCGAGCGCGCCATGGTGACGCTTTCGGGCTCCGCGGGCAATTTCCAGCTCTTCGGCGAGGCAGCCCTTTCGCGCGGCAGCTCCAAGACCTTCGCCACCGCGATCACCGGCCTTCCGCCCGCCTACGCGACCACCACGACAACCGCCGACCACCGCGAAAACTGGTATTTTTCGGGCACCGCGGGCTTCATGTACCTCAATTCGACCGATAACATCACCGCGATCGGCCAGTATTTCTACAATGGCGAGGGCTACGCGGACGCCGACCGCGACTCGCTGATAAATCAGGCCAAGGCCATCATCGCCGCCGCCGCCAACCCCGCCACGACGGCGATCATGAAAGGCACCCTGGCGCGCTTCCTGTACGGCTCCGGCAGGCACTACGCCGCGATCAGCCTGACAAAATCGGAGCTTTTCACCGATGACTTCAGCGTTTCCCTGCTGGCGATGGCCAACCTGTCGGACGGCTCGGGCATCGTGCGGCCCTCGCTGTCATGGAAGGCAGCGGATCGGCTGAGCCTTGGATTCTCGCCGATGTTCGTGTTCGGCGGCGAGAACGCGGAATACGCGCTCCTGGCGCAGGGACCGGCGATGACCCTCTCGCTGACGGCCAAGCTCGGGTCGGGTTCCTTTTGAACCCGTTTTGTGGTATAGTTGAAGCAAATAGAGCCCCCTGAAAGGAAGCCCCATGAAACTACATCCGATCACCGACAGGATCTACGCCCTGCACGCTGACATCCGCGGCGAGGAATTGTTCGAGGGCATCTGGCCCATTCCCTACGGCGTTTCGCTGAATTCCTACCTGGTCCGCGGCGAAAAGATAGCGCTGATAGACCTGGTGCGCGACTGGGTCGGCGCGCCGGGGGAAATCGCCGGACAGCTCGCGTCCATCGGCCTCTCGCTCGGCGATATCGATTACCTCATCCTGAACCACCTGGAACCGGACCATACCGGCTGGCTCCGCGAATTCATCGACGTGAATCCCGACGCGCAGATCATCTCGACCGCCAAGGGGCTGGACCTGGTGCGCAGTTTCTACCACTGGGACGACAACATGCGCGCCGTGAAGACCGGCGACCGCCTGGACCTGGGCGAAGGCATGTCCCTCGATTTCATCGAGGCGCCCAACGTGCACTGGCCGGAGACCATGGTCACCTGGGCGGCCGATGGCGGCGTTCTCTTTTCCTGCGACGCCTTCGGCGGCTACGGCGCCCTGGGCGACCGCGTGTTCGACGACGAATACACACCAGAAGAGCACGACTTCTTCGAGGGCGAGTCCCTGCGCTACTACGCGAATATCGTGTCCAGCTTCGGCCTGTTCGTGAAGCGCGCGATAGAAAAGGTCGCGGCCCTGGACGTGAAGGTTGTCGCCCCCAGCCACGGCATCATCTGGCGCTCGGATCCGCAGGTGATCATCGACCGCTATGCCCGTTACGCCGACTACCTGGACGGCAAGCGCGAAAAGGAAGTGGCCGTCGTCTGGGGATCCATGTACGGCAACACCGAAAAGGGCTTGCGCGCGGTGATCGACGGCATAGAAGAAGAAGGCGTGCCGTACACCATACACCGCGTGCCGAACGAGGACGTGTCCTGGGTGCTGGCCGACGCCTACAAGGCCGAGGGCATCGTCATCGCCATGCCCACCTACGAATACAAGATGTTCCCTCCCATGGCCTACGTGCTGGACATTTTCGACCGCAAGCATGTCTGGGGCAGGCAAGCCCTGCGCATCGGCAGCTACGGCTGGGTAGGCGGCGCCAAAAAGGAATATGACAACAAGATCGCCCCCTTCAAGTGGAATTCGATGGAATCGATCGAGTGGGCGGGCGCGCCGGACGACGCGGCGCTGGACGCCCTGTACGAGGCCGGCCGGGAACTGGCGCGCAGGGTGCTTGCGGCGGAGTGACCGAACGGGAAAAACCGGAGGAGACGGTGGACTGACCCGGAGACGGGCCGGAGGCCGCCCCCCTCGATATTCCGAACAATAAAAAAACCGCCGGACAAGCGCCGGCGGTTTTTTTTCGGGGCATTCGTGGCACGCCGGCCCGGGGCCTGCGACTGGACCACGCGCGGCGCGAATCGGCTTCAGTGCCCGCCCTTGCGCGAACCGACCTTGTCGGCCGCCCAGATGATGACAAAGAACAGCGCCAGGGTGGCGAACACGCCCACCAACCCGCCGATCGTGACGCCGACCGCCTGCATCGTCGTGCTGGCGTATCGCAGATTCTCGAAAAAATTGTCCATGCCGATACTCCTTGGGATGCCGGGTCAGCCGACGAGCAGGGGAACCAGGGCCAGCACCATGCCGCCGGCGATGATGGATCCGAGCTGGCCGGATACGTTGGAAGCGATCGCCTGCATCAGGATGATGTTGCCCTTTTCCTCGTCGCTGGCCATTTTCTGTATGACGCGCGCCGACATGGGAAAGGCGGAGATGCCGCAGGCGCCGATCATCGGGTTGATCTTCCGCTCCTTGGGCAGGAAGAGATTCACGCCCTTCGCGAACAGGACGCCGCCGACCGTGTCGAATATGAAGGCGACCAGGCCCATGCCCAGGATCAGGAGCGTCTGGTAATTGAGGAACTTGTCCGAGCGCATGCTGGCGCCGATCGTGATGCCAAGGAGCAGGGTGACCAGGTACGCGAGCTCGTTCTGCGCCGTCTTGGACAACCGTTCCAGCACGCCGGATTCGCGGATCAGGTTGCCGAACATCAGCGAGCCGACCAGCGGCACCGAGATGGGCGCTACGAAACCGGCGATCATGGTCACGGCGATCGGGAACGTGATCTTGAGCCACTTGGGCGCATTGGCCTCGTGATAGGTCATGTGGATGCGGCGCTCGTGCTTGGTGGTGAGGGCTTTGATGACCGGCGGCTGGATGAGCGGCACCAGCGACATGTAGGAATACGCCGCGACCGAAATGGGTCCGAGGTAGTCCTTGGCGAACTTGTTGGCCACGAAAATGGCGGTGGGACCGTCCGCCGCGCCGATGATGCCGATGGAGGCCGCGGTCTTCAGGTCGAACCCGAGCAGGGTGGCGATGATCATCGTGGCGAAGATGCCGAACTGGGCCGCCGCGCCGAAAAAGATCATGAAGGGGCTCTTGAACAGCGGTCCGAAGTCGATCATCGCGCCCACGGCGATAAAGATAAGGACCGGAAAGAGCTCGTTGGCGATGCCGCCGTCGTACAGGACCTTGAGGAATCCCGCCGCGCCTTCGTGCTCCCAGACCACCGAGAGCGGAAGGTTGACCAGGATGGCGCCGAACCCGATCGGCAACAGCAGCATGGGCTCGTATTCCTTGCTGATGGCGAGCCAGATCAGCACGGCGCCGACAGCGTACATGACGCACATCTGCCATGTGATGGAAGTGAAACCGATGAAAACTTCCTGCATAGGGGATGCTCCCTGAGGGTGATGAGTGTGTTTCATCTTTTGTACTCCGTGTGCAGGATTCTGGCAAGGCCCATTGGATAAAGAATCCCCGTAACCCTTACCCCATGGAGCTTTTTTACCCGAAGTGATAGGGTTCGCGGCGTATGAACGCACGAATGAAGGTGGCGGTCGGCCTGTCGGGCGGGGTGGATTCCTCGCTGGCGGCGGCCGCGCTCCTGGAACAGGGCCATGATGTCACGGGACTGACGATGAAGATCTGGCGCGGCGCCTACCGCGTGCAGGAGGGGCTGAAGCACGCCTGCTACGGCCCGGGCGAGGAAGAAGACATCGCCGCCTGCGAGCGCCTCTGCGCCTCGCTGGGCATCCCCTACGTGGTGGTCGACCTGTCGGAGCGCTACGAAACCGGGGTTCTGGAATATTTCCGCCGCGAATACGCCCGCGGTCGCACGCCCAACCCCTGCATCGTCTGCAACCGCGAGATGAAATTCGGTTTCCTTGTCGACGAAGCCCGCAGGTCGGGCCTCGACTTCTATTTTTTCGCCACCGGGCACTACGCGCGCGCCGAAACGCGCGACGGCGTCACTTTCCTGAAGACCGCCGCGGATCTGTCCAAGGACCAGACCTACTTCCTGTACGGCCTGGATTCGGTGCGGCTTTCCACCATCCTATTTCCGCTGGGGGGCATGACCAAGGTCGAGGTGCGCGACCGCGCCAAGGCCATGGGCCTGGAAGTGGCCGAAAAGCCCGAAAGCCAGGATTTCGTGGCTGGAGGCGACTACGCGCCGCTGTTCGAGGGACGCGAACCGGAGCAAGGCGACATCGTGGATACCGAAGGCCGCGTGCTCGGCCGCCATCGGGGCTTGCCCTACTATACGATCGGGCAACGGCGCGGGTTGGGCATAACGATCGACTCGCGCCCCCTGT
The DNA here is from genome assembly GCA_964428265.1 of uncultured Treponemataceae bacterium. GTDB lineage: Bacteria > Spirochaetota > Spirochaetia > Treponematales > Rectinemataceae > CAYRXK01. The sequence goes on along the minus strand of CAYRXK010000066.1, from coordinate 803 downwards.
ACGTACTCAGGCTGGACGCGAAAACCAACCGCGTGGTCGTGGGACCCGGCGAAGGCCTGTTCGCCGAGGGGCTGGAATCGGACGATTTCCGCCTGCAGGACGCGCGCATGGGCGACGCTCCGCTGCAGTGCTCCGTGAAGATTCGCCAGAACCACCGGGCGGTGGCCTGCATGGTCAGCATGCGGCCGGAAGGCGGGGCCAGGATCGAGTTCGAGACGCCGCAGCGCGCCGTGGCGCCGGGGCAGTCCGCGGTGCTCTACGCGTCCGACGGCCTGGTCCTGGGCGGCGGGGTGATCGACCGCGCGCTGTAGGCCGCGGCACGGCGCGGCATCGCTCCACCGGATGCGGCCGGCTCAGGACCGCACATAGCGAGGGCGGGGCATGCGCCCCGCCCTCGACCTCGACATTGTCCCGACAAATCCGGCGCGCGGGGATCAGGCCGCCTTTTTCTTGCCATGCGCCGATTTCAGGCCCTGGAACACCGACAAGGCGGTGAGCGCCAGGATCACGAGCGAAATCGGCCTGGTCACGAAGCTCTGCAGGAGCGCGGGCACGCTGCCCTGCATCAGGGCCATGGACCGCGCCAGTTCGCCTTCCGCCATGGTTCCGAGCACGAGGCCGAGCACCATGGGTTCGCGCGGCACGTCGAAGCGCTTCATCGCGTAGCCCATCAGGCCGATGAACAGCATGATCCATACTTCGACGAGCGACATGTTGATCGCGTAGGCCCCGATCACCGCCAGCCCGATGACCATCGGTCCGAGGATGGAGGCGGGCGCCTTGATGAACTTGATGCCGTAGCG
>CAYRXK010000065.1:0-12690 GCA_964428265.1 uncultured Treponemataceae bacterium | reverse complement strand
GGCGCAACAAGCTTCCGGGTTCTAACTACGGCTCCTGATACAGGAAACAGGCCACATGGTGGCCGGCCTCGGTCTCCTTGAGCTTCGGCTTCTGCGCCTTGCACACATCCATATGCTTCGAACAGCGATCGTAGAAGGGACAGCCCGGCCGCTGGCGGTCGGGAGCCGGCACGTCGCCGGTCAGGATGATCCGCTGCCGCTTCGCCTCGATCTTCGGATCGGGAATCGGCGCGGCGGACAGAAGGGCCTGCGTGTACGGATGCATCGGATTTCGGTACAAGTCAGCCGACCCGGAAATCTCCATGATCTCGCCCAGGTACATCACCGCCACGCGAGTGGAAATGTACTGGATCACCGCCAGATCGTGCGCGATGAACAGGTAGGTCAACCCGAACTCTTCCTGCAGGTCCTTGAACAGATTCAGGATCTGCGCCTGGATGGACACGTCCAGCGCCGAAACCGCCTCGTCGCACAGCACCAGCTCGGGCTTCAGCGCCAGCGCGCGCGCGATGCCGATGCGCTGCCGCTGCCCGCCTGAAAACTCGTGCGGGTAGCGGTTCTTGAAAAACCGCGACAGCCCCACGCGCTCCATCAGCTGTTCGACGCGCTCGTTGCGCTCTTTCGTATCCATCGTCAGAAGGCCGCGCTTCTGGAAAATCCGCATCGGCTCGGCGATGATGTCGCCCGACGTCATGCGAGGATTCAGCGACGCGTAGGGATCCTGGAACACCATCTGCATGTTCTGGCGCGCCGCCAGAAGCTCGTCGGCGCTGATCTTCGTCAGGTCCTTTCCTTTAAGAAACACCTCGCCCGCCGTCGGCTTGTACAGCTGCGCCACCGCGCGAGCCGTCGTCGACTTTCCGCAGCCGGATTCGCCCACCAGCCCCAGCGTCTCGCCCTTGCGGATCTGGAAATCCACGCCGTCCACCGCGTAGATGTAGCCCTTCTTCTTCGAAAAAAGCCCGCCGCCCACGGGAAAATGCATTTTCAGGCCGCGGACGTCCAGCAGCACCTCATGTTCAGCCATTCTGCTTCCCCTCCGCGCGGGCCTTGTCCACGCCTTCCGCGTACAACCAGCACGCCACCTTGCGCCCGCCGCCAAAATCCACCACCGGCGGATACTTCTTTTTGCAGGCATCCATCGCGCGGTCGCAGCGGGGATAGAACGGACAGCAGTCCGGCAGGTCGATCACGTTCGGCGGCTGGCCGGGGATGGAGTACAGGCGCTCGGCGCTCTTCTTGTCCAGGCGCGGCACCGACTTGATCAGGCCCTGCGTATAGGGGTGCTTCGGATCCTCGAAAATCCCGCCCGTGGGCCCGCGCTCCACCACGCGGCCGGCGTACATCACGCACAGCGTATCGCACATGCCCGCCACCACGCCCAGCGAGTGCGTGATCAGGATCACCGCAGTGCCCAGGCGCTTGGTCAGATCCTTCATCAGCTCCAGGATCTGCGCCTGGATCGTCACGTCCAGCGCGCTCGTCGGCTCGTCGGCGATCAGGATTTCGGGATTGCAGGACAGGCTCATCGCGATCATCACGCGCTGGCGCATGCCGCCGGAAAACTGGTGCGGATACTGGTCGATGCGCTTTTCGGGCGCCGGAATTCCCGCCAGCTTCAGCATCTCGATCGCCTTGGCCTTGGCGGCTTCCTGCGACAAGCCCTGGTGCAGCACGATCGTCTCCACCATCTGGGTCGAAATCCTCAGGAAGGGGTTCAAGGACGTCATCGGATCCTGGAAAATCATGGAAATCTTGTTGCCGCGGATATGCCGAAGCTCCGCGATCTGCATCTTCACCAGATCCTTGCCGCCGAACAGCACCTGGCCGCCCGCGATCTTGCCCGGGGGCGAGGGAATCATGTTGATGATCGACAGGTTGGTCACGCTCTTGCCCGAGCCGGATTCGCCCACGATGCCCAGGGTCTCGCCCTTGCGCAGGTCGAAACTCACACCGTCGACCGCCTTCACCACGCCCTCGTCGACGGTAAAATATGTCTTCAGGTCCCTGACCTGCAGGATGACTTCTTCGGTCATTTCCCCGTTCTCCTTCTTTACCTTAGGTACGATTCTTGCTCTGGGGATCGAGGGCGTCGCGGACGCCGTCGCCGAGGAAGTTCATGCAGAACAGGAACAGCGTCATCGCGATAGCGGGCCCCAGCAACTGCCAGACCCTGACCTCCATCGCGCGCACACCCTCCGACACCAGCGTTCCCCACGACGCGTCCGGCGCGGACACACCCAGCCCCAGGAACGAAAGGAACGACTCGTTCATGATGAAACTCGGCATCAGCAGGGTCGAGAACACGATGATCACGCCCAGCGTATTCGGCAGCAGGTGCCTGAAAATCACCCGCGCCGGCGAAGCGCCCATGGACCGCGCCGCCTCGACGAACTCGGAATTCTTCAGGCTTATCACCTGGCCGCGCACCACGCGCGCGATCGTAAGCCAGGACACCAGCGCGATCGCCACGAACAGCACCACGAAGCTGCCCCGCGCCGCCTCTCCCACCATCGCCATGATGATGATGACGATCAGCATGTAGGGAAGCCCGTACATCACGTCGACGAAGCGCATCATGTAGTTGTCCAGCTTGCCGCCCAGATAGCCGGCGATGGCGCCGTACACGATGCCGACCAGCGCGGCGGTCAGCGTGCCCACGATGCCGATCGCGATCGAAATCCGGCCGCCGTAAATGATGCGCGCCACCATGTCGCGGCCCAGGTCGTCCGTGCCCAGCAGGTACATATTCCCGTGCACGGGGTTCGACTCGATTTCTTCTTTTATCTTGGCCAGGTCGCTGCGCTGGTACTGAAGCTCGTTCAGCAGGGGATCCTGGGTCGAGGTGGTATCGGTGCCGCCGCCGCCGAAATTCAGGGCGAACTCGGACGGAGCTTCCTCGGCACCTTCTCCGCCCTCGAGCGCCGCTTCATCGCCGGCTTCGACCGGTGCCCCGAAATCGAAGCTGAAGGCGGGCGCTTCCGAGGTCTGCGTCGTCGCGGCCGCCTCGGTCGTCGCGGTCGCCTCGGCGGCCCCGCCGGCAACAGCCTCGCCCTCCGCGGGAATCGGCGTGCCGCGCGCGGTCAGCGCACCCTCGATCTGCGCGATGCGGCCCTGGATGCGTTCCAGCACCAGTTCACCCGCCGGCTTGAACGAAGGACGCAGGTTCGCGTGCAGCATCACCTGTTCCTTGTAGCTATGGATGATTCCCGCCGAAGTCAGCAGGGGCGCGAACAGGGTTACCACAAAGTAGGTACCCACCACCCAAAGACTTATCAGCGCCATCCTGTTTTTCCGGAGCCGCTTCCAGGCATCCGCCCAGAGCGAAACCGGCTTCATCACCTGGTTGAACTCGTTTACCGCCATGTCGGCCTTGGTATTGTCGCTCATGCCGGTCTCCTACTTGTACGAAATGCGCGGATCGAGGAATCCGTACACGATGTCCACGATCAGGTTGGCCATGACGAGGATGAGCGAGTACACCACCACTTCGGCCATGATCAGCGTGTAGTCGCGGTTCAGCGCGGACTGCACGAAGGGCCGCCCGAGGCCGGGCACCAGGAACACGGTCTCCACCACCGTGGAACCGACCACGATGCCCGAGAACGCAGGCCCCAGGTAGGTGACCACCGGCAGCAGCGCCCCTTTCAGCACGTGCTTCCATATGACCGTGCTTTCCGGCAGGCCCTTGGCCCGCGCGGTGCGGATGTAGTCCGAGCGCAGCACCTCCAGGATCGAGGCGCGCGACAGGCGCGCGATGTACGCGAAATACGGGAAGGACAACGTGGCAGCGGGCAGGATGATCGCCTTCAGGCCGTGGGTCGAGACCCACTGCCCCATGGGCAGCAGTTTAAGCTTCAGCCCCAGGAACAGCTGCAGTATCGGCCCCATGACGAACAGCGGCACCGATATGCCGATCACCGCGATCGAAACCGCCAGGTAATCGGGCCACTTGTTCTGCTTCAGCGCCGAAATGATTCCGACGCTGACCCCCATGAAGACCGCCGTAACCAGCGCGGTCACGCCGAGGAACATGGACACCGGCAGGGCCTGGTCTATGATCTCGTTCACGGTCTGGTCGCGGTAGCGGAACGAAGGACCGAAATCCCAGCGCAGCACATCGCCCAGATACCGCACGTACTGCTGCGGAAGCGGTTCGTCCAGATGGTAGCGGGCCATCAGGTTCTGTAGGATCGCCTCGGGCACCTCGCGCTCGCGCGCGAAGGGACCGCCCGGTGCGACCCGGATCATGAAGAAACTCACCGTGATGATGATGAACATGGTGGGAATCAGGCTCAGGATTCGCCGGATAATGAAACGCGCCATTCCGCGATAGTATCCTGATTTTTTTACAATGAAAAGACGCAAACGGGTTTTACCCGCCAAAATATCAGTTTGCCGGCCGACACGCCGCGCAGCGCCCCCGCAGCGGCCGCTTGCCTGTCCGCGCAGTGTTCGGGCGTCGGCGGGTGCCCTTCCCATCCGCGCGGAATCCGGCGGGCAAACAAAAACCGGAACCCTGAGGTTCCGGTTTTTATTCTCAACAATTCATTACCCGGGAATTACTTCTTCGGGCGGATGAACTTCCAGTTGTGGATGTCCATCGGGTTCGGATACCAGCCGTCCCACTTGGTCAGGTCGATCATGTTCTGGGTGGTATAGAAGTACAGCGGCAGGATCGCGGCATCCTGGTTGATCAGGATGTCTTCGGCGGCCATCAGGGTCTTCAGGCGCTCGGCGCCGGACATGGTGCGGGCCTTTTCGATCAGCTCGTCATACTTCTTGTTGGAGTACAGGCCGTCGTTCTGGGTCTGGCCGGTGGTCCACATATCGGAGAAGGTGGACGGATCCAGGTAGTCGCCGATCCAGCCCGCCCGGGCCAGGTCGAAGTTGTGCGACTGCGAACGGGTGTCCAGGTAGGTTCCCCACTCCTGGTTGACCAGGGTCACGTCGATGCCGAGGTTGGTCTTCCACTGGGCCTGGATGTATTCCGCGATGCGCTTGTGCGCGGCGGAGGTGTTGTACAGGATCGCGAAGCTGGGGAAGCCCTTGCCTTCGGGGTAGCCGGCTTCGGCCAGGAGCTTCTTGGCTTCGGCGATGTTGTAGCCGTGACCCTTGACCGGGGTGTAGCCGGTGGAGGGCGGCACGAAGGCGTCGGCGGGCACGCCGGTGCGGGAAACCTGGGCGGTCAGGACCTTCTTGTCGATCGACATGGCCAGGGCCTTGCGGACGCGGGCGTCATCGAGGGGCTTGCGGGTCACGTTGATGATGTAATAGTAGGTGCCGTAGCGCGGGGCGACGTGGAAATCCTTGCGGAGGTTGGCTTCGTCTCGCTTTTCGGCGGGAATCGTGTCGATCCAGTCTGCCGCTCCGGAGGTGTAGAGGTTCCAGCTGACGGTGGCGTCCTCGTTGGCGAGGAACACGAGTTCCTTCAGGGCGACGTTCTTGGCATCCCAGTACTTGGGGTTCGGAACGACGGTGACGCGTTCCTGCGCCTTCCATTCCTTGAGGAGGAAGGGACCGTTGCCCACCCAGTTCTCGGCCTTGACCCAATCCTTGCCGTATTTCTCGACGGCGTGCATCGGGACGATGGCGAAGGCGTAGTGCGACACCATGTCGGGGAAGTGGGGGGTCGGGCCGACGAGCTGCACTTCGAAGGTGCGGGCGTCAACGGCCTTGATCTTGACGGATTCGGGGCCGGCCTTGCCGGTGTAGTACTCCTGGGCGCCGGCGATGTAGCTGCCGGGCAGGTCGGCGTACTGGTAGGCGTTCTTCGGGTCCATCTTGCGCAGCCAGGACTTCACGATGGTTTCTGCGGTGATGGGAACGCCGTCGGACCATACGAGACCCTTGCGGATGGTGAAGGTGATGGTCTTGTAGTCCTTGCTGAACTTCCAGCTCTCGGCGACGGCCGGAAGCGCCTTGTTGGTCTTCGGGTCGTTGATGGTCAGGCCTTCGAACAGGGCCATGGAAATGTGGTGTTCGGGAACGCCTTCCACCGCGTGCGGATCGAGCGACACGGGTTCGGCGCCGTTCACCAGGGTGAACTTCTGCGCGCCGACGGCGAATACCGCCAGAATGGCGAACAGAACGGCTAGAGTCTTTTTCATACAACCTCCTGAAAAAACGTTGCGGTGATCAACCTTCAATATATACTCTGCGTGATCAGGATGCAACGAAATTTTGATCGACCGCAGCCAACGTGGAGCGCCGCATGAAACCCTTCGCCTTCAGCATGCCCACCCGGATCCAGTTCGGATCCGGCGTCTCCCGCCAGGCGGGGCCCGAACTCGCCGCCCTGGGCGCGCGGCGCGTATTCGTGGTTACCGGGCCGGGCGCCACGGCGCGTTCGGCCGGGCTCGCGGCGGTCGTGCAGTCGCTGCGCGCCGCCGGCCTGGACGCCGTGCACTGGCCGGGAGCCACGGCCGATCCGCCCGCCCGCGCGGTGAACGAGGGGGCCGCCCGCTGCGTGTCGGAGGTTTGCGATGCAATTCTCGCCTATGGAGGGGGCAGCCCCCTCGACTGCGCCAAGGGCATCGGCGCCGTCGTGGCCGAAAAAACGCCCATAGAAGCCTTTATCGGCACCGGCAAGGCCCTGACCGCGCCCCCGCCTCCCCTCATCGCCATACCCACCACCGCCGGCACCGGCTCCGAAGTCACCGCCAACGCCGTCTTCATCCTGGAGAAAGACGGCGGACGCCGGAAAATCGGCATCTCGGGGGCTACCCTCGTGCCCCGCGTCGCCCTGGTCGACCCCGACCTACTCGCCGGCATGCCGCGCGCCCTGGCAGCCGCTACCGGCATGGACGCCCTGACCCACGCGGTCGAAGGCTATGTCAGCCGTTTCGCCGTCCCGTCGTCGGATATCTTTTGCCTCGAATCCATCCGCTGGATAGGCCGGTCCCTCCGCGGCGCCTGCGCGGATGCATCCGGCACCGAGGCGCGGGCGGCCGATCCCGAAGCGCTCGCCGGCATGGCCTGGGCATCCACCCTGGCGGGCATCGGCTTCGGGCAGGCGGGCCTGGGCATGGTGCACGGCATCGCGCACCCCCTGGGCGCCCTGACGGGCCTTCCGCACGGTTTGGCCAACGCCGTCGTCCTGCCGCACGTCATGCGCGCCATGCGTGACGACTGCGGAGACCGCCTCGCGGACATCGGGCGTGCGCTGGAAGGTGATTCCAGAGTCGATTTCAGGTCCGATCCCCGGGTCGAGGGGGCCCCGGACGGCCCCGCCGCCATCGCGCGACTTGCCGCGGACATCGGCATCCCGTCCGGTCTGCGTGACGCCGGGGTCCCGGAATCCATCCTGCGGGCCGTGGCCGACGACGCCAAAACCTACCGCCGCCGCCCCGCCAGCCCCCGCGCCTTCACCGACGCGGAAATCGACCAGCTCGTGCGCCGCGCCTGGGAAGGCTGACACCGAATCGCGCAACGCGTTGCGCGATTCACACCACGCGCAGGGTGGATCCCGACGCGCCCTTCGCCACCTCGATGCGCGACGCGATGCGCGACCTGAGTTCCGCGACATGCGACACGATGCCGATCGTGCGTCCGCCGCGGATCCTGTCCAGCACCGTGATCGCGCGATCCAGCGATTCCTCGTCCAGCGAGCCGAACCCCTCGTCGATGAACACCGCCTCCAGGCTCACGCCGCCCGACCGCATGCGGATCGTGTCCGCCAGGCCCAGCGCCAGGCTCACCGCCGCCAGGAACCGCTCGCCGCCCGACAGCGTCTGCGTCGGCCGCGCCTGGCCCGTCCACGAATCCAGCACGGAAATTCCCAGTCCGATGCGCCCGCGGCCCGAAGCCTGTCCCTCGTCGGCGCGGAGCGCATAACGTCCGTCCGACATTTCCGAAAGCCGGGTCGACGCGTGCGCGACCACCTGCCTGAAATACATCGCCAGCGCGAAATTCTTGAACGGCAGGCGGCGCCCGCTGATATCGCCCTTCAGCAGGCGCGCCAGATCCAGCATCGTGCCCGCCTCCAGGTCGAGCGCGCGCCGCTCGGCGCGCACTTCCTCCATGCGCGCAAGCAGCGCCGCCAGCGCGTCGCGCGCGCGCAGGGCCTCGTCGCGTTCGCGCGAGCGCTGGGCCGCCTCTTCGCGCGCCTGCGCAAGGAGCGATTCCAGGGCCGCCAGATCCGGTTCCGCCTCGCCTTCACGCGGCAGATCGGCTTTCAATGCCGCATACCGCGATTCCGCCGCCGACAGCGCGCGCGCGAACGATTCGGCCTCGCGTTCCAGGGCGCCGAGCGCCGCGCGTTCCATGAACGAACCGCGCAGCGCCGATTCCATCTCCTGATCGCCCAACGCGAATTCCGCCGCGAACGAGGCGGCGGCAGCCGCGCGCGCGCGCTCGGCTTCATCACGCGCTTCGGCGCTGCGACGCGACGCCTCGCGCTCCATCAGCAGGGCCGATTCCAGCGCGCGTTCCCAGACATCCACGCGCCGAGTATCCGCATCGTAGCGCTCGCGAAGCGCATCCAGCGCCAGGGACGCGGCCTCAAGCTTCGCGCGCGGATCCTCGCCGCCGGATTGCGCGCGGGCCGATTCCCAGGCGCTCTCCGCCCTGCCCGCATCCACCTTCGCGCGCTCCAGCGCCGAGGCCAGCGTTTCCAACCCGGCGCGCGCGGACTCTATCTTTATTTGCAAAGTCGCCGCGCGCTCCTTGCGCGCTTCGATCGCCGCAAGGTCGGCCGACGCTGCCGAAAGCCGCTGCTCCGCCGCACGCAGGCCTTCGGCGGCCGCCTCTTCCGATTCGGGAAGGCCGCCGACGGCCTCGTGCCCGCCCTCGAATCGCGCCAGCGCATCGATGGCATCGGCATGCCGCGCGCGCGCCGTATTCAAAGCTTCGGCGGCCGCGGCGTCCTCGCCGAGCGCGTCGCGGAACAACGCTTGCGCATCCCGCAGCGCCCCGACCGTCCCCATCGTCCCGGTTTCGTCAGCATCCGCCGCATTGTCCTCCGATACGGCCGCGGCGAGCGCCGGCGCGGGATGCGACGTGGAACCGCACACCGGACAGGGCTTCCCCCGCACCAGTGATGCCGCAAGCCGATGCGCATGCGCGAATTCCAATGATCGTTCGATGGATTCGAGGTTCCGCCGCGCGGCCTCGAGCGTTTCCGCGGCCAACCGGCGCGCGCCTTCCACGCGTTCCTTATCGCGAGCTCCGGCCGCCGCCGCTTCCCCGAGCGCACGCCATGCCGCGCAGGCATCCTTGCCGGCCATCGCGGCGCGCACGGCCTCCCTCGCCGCATCGGCCTCGAGGCGCACCTCTTTTTCCAGGTCGAGGGTCACCTGCGTCGCATGCAGTTCCGCCCTCAGCGCTTCGAGCGAGGCCCGGCCCGAGTCCAGCGCCGTCTGGTGCCGCCCCGCTTCTGTCCGGGCAATATCCAGGTCCGACTTCGCTTGTATCGATCTTTCCCAGGAATCGCGCGCGCGTTCGAGCAGCGCGATCGCGTTGGACGATTTTTCGATTTCGAGGGCCCGGATCTTCAGGCTTTCCTTCAACGCACCCATTTCCGCACGCCTGGCCTCCAGGCCGGCATGCTCGCGGCTTTTCAGCGCGCGCGTTTCCTCCGCGGACCTCGCATCCGCCGCAGCCTTCACGGCATGATCAAACAGCGGCTTGACCCGCGCCGCGGCCTGCGCCGACGCGATCCTCGCGCGCCTCGCATCCTGTTCCCCGCGCCCTTCTTCGAGCCTGGCCAGTTCCGCCTGCGCTTCCCTGGCGCGGGCGATCCTCGCCGCCCGTCCCCGCGCCACTTCAAGTCCGGTTTCCCGCGCGGAACTTCCCGCCAGCGCCGAATCCAGCCGGGTCCGCGCCCCTTCCACGCGCGCATCCAGCTCCGAAAGCTTCGCCCCGGGATCATCGCCCGCATCGCGCGACAGCCGCGCCTCCTCGGCCGCCAGCGCGTCCGCCCTCGCCACAAAAGCCTGCGCTTCCTTAGCCGCGAGCGCGGTCACCGAATCGTGCAACGTAACCGGGAACAGCTTTTCCAGGACTTCCGCGCGGTTGCCCGCATCCATTTTCAGGAATTCCTCGAATTCGCCCTGCGGAAGAAGGATGATTTTGGAAAATTCCTCGAAAGTCAGGTGCATGCGTTGTTCGATCCGCTCGGTCACGTCGCGGACCTTTTCTGCCTCGACATGCCAGCCTGACGCCGTTTTCACCGACAGCGCCGCTCGCGCGGGCGTCTCGGTCGTGCCGCCGCCGCGCTTCGGCCGCGCATGCGGCGGCCGCCGCTCGACTTTCAGGACTTCCGCGCCGAGGGAAAACTCGAAGGATACGCGGGGCTCGTCGCCGATTCCGGCATGATGCGATGCAAGCTGCCGTTCCTGCCCGTCGCGCGCGCCGGGCAACTGCCCGTACAAGGCGTAGGCCATCGCGTCGAACAACGTGGATTTTCCCGCGCCCGTCGGGCCCCAGACCAGAAACAGCGGTCCCAGGGCTCCGAAATCCACTTCGGCCCGGTCGCGGTAGGGGCCGAAATGCTCTATCTCAAGCCTGATCGGCTTCATGCCCCGCCTCCGCGATCAGCCTGTCGAAGGCCCTCGCCATCCCTTCAGAAACCTCCGCATCCATCATGGTACGGTAAAAGGCCCTGAAATCAGCCCTTACCGCTTCCACGCTTCCCGGGGCGGGCCCTTCCGCTACGCCGGCGCCGTCCACGCTTCCAGCGGCCCCGCCCGATCCCGCGCCACCCGCCGCAAGGCGCTCGAACGCCTCCTGCCTCACCGAAAGGATATTCGGATACACGACCTTCAGCCTTTCATAGGCGCCCAGCACGGTAGTATCGTCCGTCAGGAACGCCTCGATGTAATCATCCGGTCTCGCGCCCGCCACCCTTCGACTTTCGAAATCCGCAAACGGCGCGCGCAGGCGACGAACCGCGCGCAGCGGCGCGATCGGCGCGAACTCAACCCGCACGCGGCTTCCCGCCGGTGCCGCCGGATCCACATCGATGATAAAAGCGCCCTTTTCCTGGCCCGCTTCGCCGAAGGAATACTGCAGCGGCGCTCCAGAGTACCTTATTTCGGCTCCCGCAACCGATTCATCGCTTCGCGCCCGAACAACCTGGGGCCGGTGCAGGTGCCCCAACGCCACGTAATCAAAGCTTTCGAACAGGGCGGCATCCACCGCATCGGCATTGCCCACGAAGGCTCGCTCCGAATCGCCCGTGGCCGCGCCCGTAACGAAACAGTGCGCCACCAGCACCTTGGCGGCATCCGGCCGAGCCCGTGTCCCGATGTCGGCCAACGCGCGCGCCATCAAATCCTGCTGCGACGCCGCGCCGATATCAACGAACATCCCGGTTTCCAGGAACGGCAGCGCCCACACCTCGATCCGGCCCCCCCCCTCATCGGCGGCAAATTCAGGCCCCTCCGGCACTCCGGTGCGGATATGCAACCCCGCGCGCGACAGCAGGTCCGAGCACCAGCCCAGCCTGCCCGGCGAATCGTGGTTGCCGGGTATCGCCACGATGCGTATCCCGGGCCGCGCATCCATCACGCGCCGCACGAACGAATCGAACAACGCGACCGCCTGCACGGGCGGCACCGATCGGTCGTAGATGTCGCCCGCGATAAGGAGCGCGTCGGCGCCCCCGCGATCAATCGCGACGCTCCCCGCGCCGCCCAGGCATCCCGGGCCGCCCGCGACGAGTTCCGCCACGCGGTCGAGCACATATTCCTGGTCTTCCAGAAGATCGCGGAGGTTCAACGCCTTGCCCAGATGCAGGTCGGAAATATGGACGAATCTCACGGCGCGCCGCCGCCCCCGCTCTCAGCCGCGCCGCCCCCGTTTCCGACAACTCCGCCCGCGTCGCCCCCGGCGGATTTCCGCGACCGCCTCCTCGTCGCGCCGGCCTTCTCGATCCCGGCCATTTCGTGCATCGGAAGTCCCGCCAGTGTCGTATAACGCGAATTATCGGGAATGGTCTTGCCTCGCCTCACATACGAATTCACGCCGATCAGGCAATTCCTGCCGATCGTCACGCCCGGCGAAATATACGAATGCGCGCCGATCACCGTGCCCGAGCCTATCCTCACCGGCTCCAGGATCAGCTTGTCCTTTTCGTAGATATGCGCGGAAATATCCGCCTCGCCGCCGATCACCACATCGTCGCCGATATCGATCAGGTTCGCATCGTTCAAAATCCACGAGTTGAAGTACACGTTCTTTCCGACCTTGCAGCCGATGATCCTGAAAAACAGCTCGGTGAAGAACGTCATCGGAATCATGGGCAGGATGGTCACCCGCGTGATGATCAGGATGCCCGACGAAATGAGCCACAGCAGCATGGTCGGCGACGCGTTCGGGTACACGCCCGGCTTTATGCCCAGGTTGGTCAGCCTGATCATCGCGCCCATCACGATGATCCCCGTGATGAAATAGAGGTACAGCGCCCCGCCGACCACCATGCCGAACAGCACCCACGCGCCCGCGCCCGGCACCTTGGGCGCATTCCCCAGCGCCGAACCGAAGGCCGCCGCCAGCCCGCTCCCGAACCCGGGCTGCACGATCGTGCGCCAGCCCCACGCCACGAGCCATATCGAGGGCGCCAAACAGACGCCGATCACCGCCGCGTACACCGCGTAGGTCACCAACGTGATGAGAAGCTGTATGAACCGCGATTTCGCGATACTGTCGAAGGTGGATGCCATGCGCCAAGGATGGATCGGCCCGCCC
>CAYRXK010000064.1:6048-13005 GCA_964428265.1 uncultured Treponemataceae bacterium | reverse complement strand
GATCCCGGGACTCGACACCGAAAACTGGATGGCACCATGACCGTATACGAAGGAACGATCGTCACCTGCGCCCCCCGCAACCCTGTCGCCCGCTACCTGGTCCAGGAAAACGGGCGGATAACGCACGTGGGCGACCGGCTTCCCGAGGCGTACGCCAGGGCCCCGCGCGAACAACTGGGCGATCGGGCCCTGCTGCCGGCATTCGCCGACACGCACATCCACTTCATGTCCTGGGCGCTCTTCGCCGCGGGCCTGGACGTGCGCGCCGCGCGAAGCATCGACGAACTGAAAACCGCCGTGGCGGACTTCGCCGGGCGGCGCAAGGACGCCATCATCCTGGGCTTCGGCGCATCCGCCTATTCCGTACGCGAACGCCGCATGGTCACGCGCGCCGACCTGGACGAAGCCTGCCCGACCAGGCCCGCCTTCATCACCAAATACGACGGCCACGCGGGCGTGGCCAACTCCGCGCTCATCGCGCTCCTGCGCGCGAAATTCGGGGCGCGCTCCGGCACGGTCTCCGGCGCCGCCGCCGGCGGAATGCCGCGCGGATTCGACGCGGAATCCGGCCTCATGACCCAGGAAGCCTTTTTCCGTGCCACGGATTTCATCACCGGCAAGGTCTCGCTGCCCGAAACCCTGGGCACCATGCTCGCGGGAATCGACACACTGGCTGCGTACGGCATCGGCCTTGTGCATTCGGTCACCGGCATAGGCTTCCCCGCCGACCTGGACGTTACCCTGGAATCGCTGTTCGCCCGCGGCCTGCGCAACCCGATGGCGTACCGCGTGTTCTTCCAGACCATGGACGTGCGCAAGGCCCTCTCGCGCCGCCTGCCGCGCATCGGCGGCTGCTTCGCCGCCGCGCTGGACGGCTGCTTCGGGTCGGTGGACGCCGCCCTCAACAGCCCCTACGAAGGCGCCGCGGGCGCCGCCCTCACCCCCGACCACCGATCCGGCATCCTCTATTATTCCGACGAAAAGGTCGCCGCCTTCTGCGCGCAGGCCAATCGCGCCGGACTCCAGATCGAGGTGCACGCGATAGGCGACGCGGCATTCGACCAGGCCGTGTCGGCCATCGCGAAGGCCCTGCGGGAATTTCCGCGCGACGACCACCGGCACACGATAATCCACGCCTGCCTGCCCACCGCGCGCGGCCTTGAAACCTGCGCCCGCCTGGGCATCAGGCTCGCCGTGCAGCCCGCCTTCATCCACTGGGACCAGGAGCCCCTGGAATACCTCGAATCCATCATGGGCTCCCGCGCGTACGGACTCTCGCCGCTGCGCGCCATCGCGGATGCGGGCATAGAAATGTCCGGGGGCTCAGACGCGCCCTGCACCGTGCCCGACCCCATCCAGGGCATCTGGGCGGCCTGCAACCATTACGTGCCGGAGCAGTCGCTCACGATCCAGCAGGCGCTGGACCTCTACACCATCAATGCGGCGCGCGGCAGCTTCGACGAAGCCGACCGCGGCAGCCTGGAACCCGGCAAGCTGGCCGACATGGTCATCCTGAACCGCAATCCCCTGGCCATGGAGCCCGCGGAATTGAAGTCTCTCAAAGTCGAGGGGCTCCTGCTCTCGGGCAGCCCCTACCGGCCGGGGCAGGGAAGGGCGGACCTCCTGATGCGCGGACTGGCGCGCGGATTCGCGCGGGGCGGCGCGAAAATCTGAAGGAACCCGGGAGGACGGCATGGAACCGAACGCCCCTGGCGACGCGGCAGTCCTGACCCCTCGAGAAGCCTTTGCACTGCTTTCGCGCGGCGCACTGCTGGTGGACCTGCGCGAAGCCTACGAAACCAATTACCGCGTATTCGACGTGCCCGATGCGGTCTACCTTCCCTGGTCGCGCTTCGCGGAGGGTGTCGGCGCGCTCCCGCGCGGCCGCGACCTCGTGTTCGCCGACGCGGTGGGCATCTACGCCGCCGCGGCCGCGCGCGCCGCCCTCGCCACGGGAATCCCCGAGTCCCCATGCGGGGCCGCCTGCATCTCCGGCGGCATCGTAGAATGGGAAGCCGATGGCCTGCCGGTGCGGAAGGACGCCGAATTCGAACTTGGCGGACAGTGCGCCTGCAAGATGAAAACCAGGCACGGCGGCAATCCCCTCATCGACAAGCACGCGCCCAAGGAGCGCGAACAATGCGACGAATAACGCGTTGCGCGATCGGCGCGGCCAACCCATACTTCATGCGGAGGCTCCAATGAACCGACGGCAGTTCCCCTTCCCCCGACCTTCGGCTTTCATGTCCGGACTGGTCGCGCTGGTCGCGCTGCTCGCGTGCGCGACGGCGGGCGCGCAGCAGGTCCGGATTGACGCCATGACCGCCATCCTGCGCGACGCCGTGGCCGGCATCGGCATACCGGACGGCATGGGCGGCGTTTCCATGCTCGTGCGCACGCCCAAGGGCGACTGGTTCGCCAGCACCGTGCCCGGCGCCCGGCCCGACATGCACTTCCGCGCGGCCAGCATCACCAAGACCACCACGGCCGCGGCCATCCTGCTGCTGGAACAGCGCGGTCTCCTGCGTCTGGACGACTCCATCGCCGCGCCCATCCCCTGGCTGGGCACCCCCTACCTGCCCGACACGCCCGAATACGCCGTGCCGCACCGGCAGTCCATCACGATCCGCCAGCTCCTGCAGCACCGCGCCGGCATCTTCGACGTGGGAAACGACCCCGTGCCCGCCAGCGCCAACGCGCCCTACTCCGGCGAATGCTATGTCGAGTGGACCACCGAACGCGAACCCGGACATACCTTCACCATCGACGAGCTCGTCGGCATCGCCGCGAAGCACCAGCTGACCTATGGGCCGCCGCCGGCCGCCTACCACTACAGCAACACCGGCTACTCCATGCTCGGGAAAATAATCGAGCGGGTGTCCGGCAAGCCCCTCGACACGTTCCTGTACGACGAGTTCACGAAGCCCCTCGGCCTGAACAACACCTATTTCGTCGTGTCGGGAGAGGACCGCATGCCCAGGGCGCCCTACATTCCGGGGTATTCCTCGATGGGCGGCGAATCGATGGAAACCACCGAAGACAACGCGTCCTACGCGCACGCCGAGGGCAACATGGTGTCCACCTTCAACGATGTCGCCACCTGGATCCGCGCCCTGATGCGGGGCGAGGCCGGCGTCACGGCCGCCAACGCGGCGCGCATGCGCGAGGTCGTGCCCTTCCGCGCCGGCGTTCCGGTCGGCTACGGCCTGGGCATCACCGACCATCCGAAGGGCCTGGGCTACGGCCACGACGGCGGCATCGTCGGCTACCTCTCGGTGGCGCGCCACGATCCAGAAACGGATTTCACCGTCGTCGCGGTGTCCACGCACCTGAAATTCGACGACCTCCTCGCGGTGCAGAACAACGTGTACCGCGCCGCCCTGGCCATACGGGAGCTGTTCAAATGAAACACGCGCGCGCCACGAAGACCGCCGAAATCATATCGCACATCGCGTCATTCGCCACGCAATTCCGGCCGCGGCGCCTCGCCCCGCTTGCGTTGTGCGCCCTGATAGCCGCGGCGCCGCTCGGCGCGCAGAACGTCCTGAAGGACGGCTGGGACGCGGTGGCGGACGAAATCCGCGCGCTGGCCGCCGCGAAAATGCAGGCCGCGAACACCACGGGCATGTCCATCGTCCTGGTCGACGGCGACGAAATCGCCTGGTCCGAGGGATTCGGGTTCTCGGACGCCGCCGCGGGGAAGAAGGCCGACGCCGACACCATGATGGAAATCGGCTCGGTGTCCAAAACCTTTTCCGGCCTCATGGTCATGCAGCTGGCCGAGCGCGGCAGGATCGACATAGACCGCCCGGCGGCCGACTACATCCCCGGACTGAAGATCGGCCCCCCGGCCAGGGATTTCCCCCGCAACGACCGGCCCATCACCGTCCGCGACCTCATGAACCACCATTCGGGCCTGCCCGGCGACCTCCTGCACGGCGCCTTCAGCATGGAACCCGATCCGGACTTCAACCGGCGCCTCCTGGCCTGGCTGGCGAAGGACCGCGCCGTGTACCCGCCCGGCTACCGCTGGGCCTATTCCAACACCGCGGTCGCCCTCCTGGAAAACGTGATCGAATCCGGCTCCGGCACGCCCTTCGCCGAATATTCGGACGCTTTCCTGGCATCCATGGGCATGGCGCCCGCTTCGTACTACAAGCGCGACCCCGCGCTGCGTTCGCGCCTGTCCAAGGCCTACAACGAGGGGAAGGAATTCCCGACGATCCAGATCAACATACCGGCCTCGGGATCCATCGTGGCCAGCGCCAACCAGATGGGCCGCTACCTGCGCATGCTGATCGGCGAAGGCGCGGTGGACGGCGCGCGCATCGTGCGGCCGGAAACCCTCAGGGCCATGCGCACGCCGCAGAACCTCGACATTCCGCTGGACAAGGGCTTCGAAATGGGGCTCTCGTTCATCCTGACCGACGCCGAACTGGCCTGGGCGGGCCCCCTGTACTGGCACAACGGCGCCACCCTGGCCTTTCACAGCCACATGGAAATCCTGCCCGGCCACAAACTCGGCGTCATCGCGATCGCCAACTCCATCGGTTCCGATCCGGTGGTCCAGGACGTCGCCAAGGCCGCCCTGGTGTCGGCCCTCAAATGGAAGCGCGGGGTCGAGAAGCCGGCCGCCGCCGCAGCCACTACCGCCGCCGCCGCAGCCACTACCGCCACCGCCACAGCCGCCGCAGCAGCAACGGCCGCCGCGCCCGCGCCCCCGACGCGCGTGGACCTGCCGGAGCGCACGCTCTCAGGATTCGCCGGCCTGTACGTGAACGACGACCGCGGCAACTACCACCGCTTCGCGCCCTCGGGCGCAGGCCTTGCCTGGAAAACCGGCCCCGCGGACGAAAACGGCGCGCTGAAGGACCAGGGCACCCTGCACCTGTACTCCGACGGCCTCTTCCATACCGCCGCCGAGGCCCCCCTGGGCCTCGAATTCAGGCAGGCGGGCGGCCGGACGGTGCTCACCGTGCACATGGGCGGAGCCAGCGTCCTCTTCGGCGAGCGCTTCGCGCCCAAGCCCATTTCGCGCGCGTGGAAGGCCCGCCTGGGCTCCTGGTCAGGGTTCGACCTTGCCCCGCACGACGCCATCACCGCCACCGAAGGCCCGCCCGCCCTGACCCTGCGCGAATCCGACGGCCTCCTCCTGCTCGTGAACGACGAGACGAGCTTTGTGGTCGAACCCATTTCCGACAGCCTGGGCGCCGTGGTCGGCCTGGGGCGCTTCGGCGGCAACGCCCTGCGCGTCGCCAAGGGCCCGGACGGCCGCGAAACCCTGGAATTCATGCTGGTGCGCTACGCCAAGGACCCGCCCGAGGCCCTGACGCCCGACCAGGTATCCGCCATCGCCGCCGACGCCGACGCCCTGGCCAAGGCCATCATTGCCAACGGCCCCGCCACCGCCCTCTCCATCGCGGTGGCCGACGAACGCGGGATCGTATGGCAGGGCCACTACGGATCGGTAGATGCCGCCGGCGGCCCCCCTCCGACGCGCGACACCATGTTCGGCCTCTGCTCCGTATCAAAGAACTTCGTGGCCGCCTCGGTCATGAAGCTGGCCGACCGCGGCCTGGTGAAGCTGGACGCGCCCATTACCCGCTACATCCCGGAATTCACCATGGAGGATCCGCGCTACCGCGACATCACGGTGCGCATGCTCCTGAACCACAGCGCGGGCCTCCCCGGCATCTCCATCCAGGGCGCGGTGACCATGGACAAGCCCTTCACCGGCTACGCCGACCGGGTCCTGCGGAGCCAGGCCCTGCAGCGCCTGAAGTACGAACCCGGCCTGACCTCGATGTACGCCAACGACGGATTCTCCATCCTTGAGGTGCTGGTCCGCAACGTGTCCGGCCTGCCGTACCCCGAATTCGTCCGGCGCGAGATTTTCGCGCCATTGAGCCTGCGCGGCGCGGCCTACCAGGACCAAGGCTCGGGCGACCTCGCGCCCGGCAGCTTCGCCATGCCCGGTTTCTTCGCGGACTCATCCCTGCCGTACCACAACATGTACGGCTCGGGCGCCCTGTTCATGTCCGCCGCCGACCTGGCCCTGTTCGGCGGCAGCTACCTGCGCCCGGGCAGCCTGCTGTCGGCCGAATCCATCGCCGCGATGGCGGAAGACCGGAGCGCGGGCCGCTTCGGCCCCGTGCATGCCAAGGATATGAACTTCGGCCTGGGCTGGGACACCGTGACCCAGCCCGGCATGGCCGCGGTCGGCGTAAAAGGCTGGCAGAAGGGCGGCGACCTCGGGTACTACGGATCCACCCTGCTGGTACTGCCGGAGGAAAAGCTCGCCATCGCCGTGGTCGGCGCCACCGGATTCGGATCGAGCACCGCCAACGCGATCGCCGAAAAACTGGCCCTGCGCGCCCTGCTGGAACGCGGCAGGATCGCCGCCATGCCGGCGCCCGCCCCCCTGCACGCGGAAAAGGTCCAGGCGCCCGATTACGAAGAGCGCACCGCGATCTCGGGCTACTACGCCCAGCAACCCATGAAGCTGCTCCGGGCAGTCTTCGACGACCAGGGCATCCTCGGCATCGAGGCAAGGACGGACGACGGCTGGAAGCCCTTCATCCCCGGCCTGGAAAAGCGCGCGGACGGCTGGTATTCCAACGACGGCATTCCGGTCAGCATCCGGTACGCGTCGGAAGGCGGACACGCGTACCTGGCGCTGGCCATGCCCGGCGGCGCGGGCCACTACCGCAACGAACTGCTCTTCGCCGAAAAGGTACCCGCCGGCCTGCCGATGCCCGACGCATGGAAGGATCGGCTCGGCACCGCCTGGCTCCTGGCCTATGAACTGGCCGAGGCCGAAGACCCCAACGCCGCCGCAAGCCCCCGCATGATCCCGCGTGAAAGCCCCGAGCTTCCGGGCTACATCGAGGCCCAGGCGATCGACGAGCTGCACCTGGTCAGGGCGGTGGATTCCTCGCGCGCCGCGATGTGGATGCT
>CAYRXK010000064.1:3199-5948 GCA_964428265.1 uncultured Treponemataceae bacterium | reverse complement strand
CGCATGGCTGGTCGTGTACCCCGACTCCGCGGAAGGCGCGAGTGTAGTTCTTTCGGATTGAGGTTCCGGCGGTGCCGCGCGCTGCCCGCCTGGCGCGCGCGGTATCGCTTGGTTCGTCACAACGGTTTGCCTTCTTGCTCGGGAAATTCTTCGCAAGTTCGATGATCCCGTCATGATCAAGCAGGTCAGTTACATATTTTTTACCATCAGCGGCGGTCAGCTTCAGTTGGTTAGTCATGCTAACCAACTGGCTATTATCCTTTTTCAGTCTGGATTTCAGGTATTTCCAATAATTCCGGTTCTTTGCGTAATCGTCCTCTCCCCGCAGGACACCGACAATATCAAGGACGGAAAACCACCATCCGGAATGTTCATCATCCCAGGCGGTAATTCGCATCATTCCCCGCGAAGACACGCGGCGTTCATGCAAGATTCACGCGGTCGCGCTACCGTACTTCCGTTCACACGGAGGTACGGTACATGCGATCACCACGATTCAGGATTTTTGCCCTCGCGCGCGTCTTCGCCGCCATGGCGGCGCTCGCCGCGGCCGCCATTCCCGTCTCGGCCCAAGCCATTTCGGCCCAGCCTGCTTCTGCCCAGGCCGCCCCGGCGAAGGATTGGGCAATCACCATCGATACGCGCGACATCGGCGCCAAGGCGAAATTCTACCAGTACAAGACGCCGGCCGGACGCACGGTGGAGCTGTTCGCGGTCAGGGCGTCCGACGGCACGGTGCGCACCGCGCTGAACACCTGCCAGGTCTGCTACTCGTCCGGGCGCGGCTATTACGTGCAGGAAAACGACGTGTTCGTTTGCCAGAACTGCGGCAACCGCTTCGGCCTGGATCAGATCGAGAAAGTGAAGGGCGGTTGCAATCCGATCCCGATCCTCGGCGCGGACAAGACCGTCGGCGGAAATTCAATCTTCATTTCGAAGGAATATCTGACGCGCGTGTCTCCTTATTTCGCGAACTGGAAAAAAGGCCGCTGATCCGGCGTCGCGCGCGCGGCGTTCAGACGGGCAGCGACACCTCAAACCGCGCCCCGCCCAGGTCCGAGTCGCCCGCGCCGATGCGCGCACCATGGGCTTTCGCTATTTCGAGGGCTATCGCCAGGCCCAGGCCCGAGCCGCCGGTCGCCTGCGACCGCGAAGCGTCCAGCCGGTGAAAGCGCTCGAACACGCGCTCGCGCTCCGCGGCGGGAATTCCCGGTCCGGAATCGTCCACGCGAAGGACGACGCGGTCCGCGTCCGCGCGCGCGGCGGAAATCCGCACGCGGCCAGCTTCGGGCGTGTACGCGATCGCGTTCGCGACCAGGTTGTACAGAAGCTGCGAAAGGCGCATGCGGTCGCCCTGCGCGAACGGTCCGGATTCCGGAGCCTCCGCCGTCAGCGTTATGCGCTTTCCGGCCGCCTGCGCGGCGAACGACGCCGCCGCCTCGCGCGCCAGCGCCCCGAAATCAAGCCGCTCCAACGACAATTTCATCCTGCCGGATTCCATGATTTCCAGCTCGCGCAGAAGGTCGATCAGGCGCGAAAGCCGCAGGGTTTCGGCGTGCACCGATTCCAGCGTCGCCGCGTCGGCCGGGTACACGCCGTCGATCATGGCCTCGATCGTGCCGCGGATCAGGGTCACCGGCGTGCGCAGTTCGTGGGCGGCGTCCGCGATGATGCGGTGCCGCGCGGAATCCAGGCGGCGAAGCTCGTCGCTCATCGCGTTGAACGATTCGGAAAGCTGCGCAACCTCGTCGCCGCCCGCCGCGGAAAGGTCCGCGCGCACCTTCGCGGAAAAATCACCCGAGGCCACCCTTCGCGCCGCGGCGGTCAGCGAGCGCACCGGGCGCGTCACCTGATCTGCCAACGCGAACCCCAGCGCCACCGCCAGCGCCGACCCGATCAGCGCCGCCGCGCCCAGCGACAGCGCGACCGATGCCAGGAACCGCTCGTCCAGGCCCGACAGCGACGAATCCACCATCGACCCCACCATCACCGTGCCCACGCGTTCGCCGCCGTCCAGCACCGGCACCCCGCGCTGCAGGTGCCGCGGCGGGTGCGAGGTGCCCGTCAGGGCGTGCGCCGAATCCGCCACGATCATCCCGTCGGAGTCCGCCAGGGTCACCCGCTCCGGCAGGTGCGCGATGAACCCCTCGACCCCCTGCCATCCGCCGCCCTGCGCGTGGAAATCGCCGAGCATGCCCGCGTAGGCCGCCGCCTTCGCGGAATCCGCCTCGTACACGAAGGACCGGAACAGCGCGCCGGTGTTGAAATACGCGAACACGAAGGTGATCACGGCCACCGCCGCGATCACGAGCAGGAAATACAGCGCCAGCCGGCGCCTAAGCTTCATCGGGGGTCTCCAGGAACTTGTAGCCGACGCCGCGCACCGTGGCGATGAAACGCGGCCGCTCGCTGTCGTCGCCCAGCGCCCTGCGGATATTCTTGATGTGCGCGTCGATGGTGCGCTCGTAGCCCTCGAAGGTGGTGCCCGAGCAGGCGTCCAGGATGTCGGCGCGGCTGTAGACCCTGCCAGGCTCGCCCATCAGCAGCCGCAGAATGTCGAACTGCAGCGAGGTCAGGTCCCTGGCCGCGCCATCCACCGTCACCTCGCGCCGGCGCGCATCCAGCCGCAGCGCCCCGCGCGCCAGGATCGTGCCGGCGTCCGTCATGGTCCCGCCAGCGCCGTCCGCCCGGCCTGCCCCCGTCGTGCCCGCGCCCGCCCCGGCAACCGTGCCCGCTCCGGCGCCCGCGG
>CAYRXK010000064.1:0-3099 GCA_964428265.1 uncultured Treponemataceae bacterium | reverse complement strand
GAGGCCAGCTTCCAGGCCTTGTCGCCGGTGTCGAACGCCGCCCGGCTGCCCGACGCGCCCAGCATCGCCGTGAACGACGACTTCGCCACTCTTGCCACCACATCCGTGCCGGCGCAGGAGCCGAAAAGCCCCGCCGCCACGACCGCCGCAAATCCCGCGATCACGATCGCCACGATACCCATGTACCCATTCTTGCGCATGAAACACTCCTTATTGTCCGGACACGTCGATCCGGCTCGAAATCATTCCCATCCAGCAGGTGTACGCGATCGTGCCCTCTCGCCGCGGCGTGAACTCGATCAGGTTGTCGCCGGGTTTAAGGGTCCGGGTGATGCCGTACGCCGGTATGGTGAGGGGGTTGTTGCAGCCGTTCAGGCCCTCGGCGCTGACCCGGATCGTCCACCGCACGGGCAGGCCCGCACGCACGCGGATCGGCAGGTACAGCCCGCCGTCGCCGAAGTCGGTCAGCACCGTCTGCACGTCGCCCTCGACCCGGGCCACGGTAGGCTCCGCCCGCGGAAAGAGGTCCGCCGGCGCGGCAGGCGCATCCTGCGTAACTTCAGCGCCCTGCGCATCCCGCGCGATCGCCGCCGGCAGGGAGGGCAGGGCCATTCCCGACAGCGCGGCCGCGCGGCCCAGGGTCATCAGGCCCAGGAACAGGACCAGCACCGCGCCGGTCTTCACCAGCACGGGCATCAGGCGCCTGGGCACGAAGGCCGACGCCGCGCCGAAGGCCAGCATGAGGGGCACGGTGCCCAGCGAGAACGCCGTCATCGACAGTGCGCCTGAAAGGAATCCGCCTGCGCCCAGGGCGAAGGCCTGCATGCCCTGCAGGGGGCCGCAGGGCATGAGCCCGTTCAAAAGGCCGACGCCAAAGGCGCCGCGGCCCGCCAGGGCCTTGCGCACGGCGCGGATCGGCGCCCAGGATCGCGGGGGCACCCCGGCGCGTCCTGCCCCGTTCGCGGCGAAAACCCTCAACCCGAACATCCGCAGGGCCATGACGACCATGGCCAGGCCCGCGACGCCCGCTACCATGCCCTTCATGACCGGTCCGGGGCTGAAGACCGCGCCCAGGCCGCCCGCGATGCCGCCGATCAGGGTATAGGAAAGGACCCGCCCGCCGTTGTAGGCCAGGCCGGTTATCAGGCCTCCTGCGCCCTGCGAGATGGCAAAGCCGCCGCACATGGCCACGCAATGGGTCGAGGTGAGGAGTCCCACCAGGAAGAGCATGCCAAAGCCCCGCGCCCCCGCGGCATCCGGCAGGCGCGAGAAGAGTCCGCCTGCGTTCGCCGCCAGGTACAGCGCCGCCAGCGCGCCCCCGATGCCCAACGCGATGATCGTGGACCTGTCGGCGCCGCCTGCGGGTACCGAATAGCCTGCGGTTTCGACCGCGGCCTTCAGGGCATCGGGATCCGTGCGGCCCTCGTCATAGTCTAACTCGGCAACCGCGCCGCGCAGGCGCACCTGTGCCCGAGCCACGCCGGGCACCGCGCCCAGCGCATCCGCCACCCGCCGCTCGCAGGCCGCGCAGGTCATTCCCGCCACCTTGAATTTCACGCGCTTCACGGGTACGGACGATACGCCTTCTTCGTGAACGCCGCGTGAACGCCGGGTGCCGATTGCGTGCGGCAGCGGCAGGGTCGCCCGCGCGGGCCGCGATGAGCGCGGGAACCACGGAGAACGCATCATCCGTTCATCGGGGATTCACGTTCCGGCGCTACCTATCAGGCAGCATGCAGATGCTGAAAAGGAAGGTTCCATGAAAAAGACCGCATTCGCCCTGGCGCTGGCGCTGGTCGCCGCCGCCGTTTTCGCGCAGGACATCACGCTGCCCGCCCCCGCGACCCGCAGCGGCAACGACCTGCTGGCCGCCATCTCGAGCCGCAGGGTCGCCCGCAGCTTCGTGAAGCGGGACATCCCCGCCGCCGACCTGGCCACGATCCTGTGGTCCGGCCTGGGCGTCCGCCCCTCGGACGCCGTTACCAGCGCCACCAAGGCCAACCGCACGGTGTCCTTTTCCGGCGAGAACGCCTACATCAATCTCTATTATCTTTCCGAGAAGGGCGCCTGGAAGTACCAGAGCGAGACCGGCACCCTGAAGTCCTTGAGCCGCGCCGACCTGCGCGCCACCATCTCGCCCGCGGCCATTCCCGCCGCCTCCGGCATGATCCTTTTCGTGCTGGACACCGCGCGCACCCCGTCGTTCCTGAAGTCCAATCCCGGCCTTTTCCTGCAGATGGGCCACGCCACCGCCGGCTTCGCGGCGCAGAACATCGCCCTGGTCGCCTCTACCCTGAAACTGGCCACGATCGTGCAGTACACCCTGAAGGCCCCCGCCGCCGCCGAATCGCTCGGCCTGTCCAAGGATGAGGTTCCGCTCTTCGTCCAGCAGATCGGCTATCCCGAGTAAGCCGCCCCAGGCCCGCCCGCGCGTTCCGCACCTGGCGCGCGCGGCGCCACCTGGTTCATACTGGTTCACATGCAGAACGAATTTCAAATACGGATGGCGGCGTTCAAGTGGCTGAAAGAAAGAGAAGCGATCGGCCAGCACACGTTCCGGGGTACCGACCTGGCGACCGGATTCATCCACGACGGGACGCGCATAACGCTGAAAGGCCAGACCGGGATCTGGTATCCCAAAGGCTGGGAGATTCCGCTGTCCATCACCACACGGGTGAACGGGCCCTATCCCGCTGACCAGATCTCGCCCGACGGCACGCTTATCTATGCATATCGAGGGACCGATCCCGGTCATCGCGACAACGAGGGCCTGCGGCGCGCGATGCGAACCCGCACCCCGCTCATTTATTTCAACGAGATTCACGATCACTGGTACGAGGCTGCCTGGCCCGTGATAATTGTTGATGATAATCCACAAGCGTTGTGCGTCACCGCGATGATCGAGCCCGCCTACACCGACCTTGCGCGCTCATCTCCCCTCGACGGTGACGCGCTTTCTCCGCTGGATGTGCGCCGCTACGTGACTGTCCAGACGCGCCGGCGCCTGCACCAAACCGCCTTCCGCGAACTGGTCGTACACGCCTACGACGAGCACTGCGCCATCTGCCGCCTGCACCACCCCGAACTCCTGGACGCGGC
>CAYRXK010000063.1:3070-13348 GCA_964428265.1 uncultured Treponemataceae bacterium | reverse complement strand
TGACGATAGGGAAATCCGGTGATTTTTCTAGGGACGTTCAGTTGACATTAAACACAACGCATACACCCGTGCCCAGAATTCGTCGAACCCGCCGCCCATCCGGGTTCGCAGCGCCTGAAGCCGTTCACCCTTTTCCTGCGCGAACAGGCTCACCGACTCGTTGAGCGCGCCCGGCATCCCCTGCGGCAGTCTGGAGGCTACCAGATCCACCAACTCTTCGGTCACGGGAAAGGTATCCACGATATTCACCAAGAACCGTGCCAGCCACACATCGCACAGCTGCGGCGGCCCATCGGAGCGCGCCACACCCATCATCGCCGGAGAATCCTGCCTGAACCTTCGTGTCAGTTTCATGGGCCGAATATACGAACCCCGGCAGGACACCCGATGTCCCCCAGGCACGGTAGTGAATATTTTTGTGCGGGAAAGACAACCGGTGTCCTCCATCCGATGCTATGATTCCTTCATGAGTCAGCTCGAGCGCGTATTCGCCATCGACAAATCCATCCGTGAGCGCGGCGGCGCCACTTCCGCCGCCATCGCGCGGGAGTTCGAAGTCTCGGTACGCCAGGTAAAACGCGACATCGCCTACCTGCGAGACCGCCTGGGCGCCCCGGTCGTCTGGAACGCGGGCAAAAAGCGCTACCTCTACACCCGCGCCTGGGACCAGCTCGCCTTCGCCGACGAACGCTCGCTGTTCGCCTTTGTCTTCCTGAAAGCCATCGTCGCAGGCTACGGCTACGTACCCGTCATCTCGGAGCAGGCCATCACGCTTCTCCGGTCGAGCATCTCCGACCGCTACGCGCAGATCGCCGACAGGATCCGCTACGAATTGCCTTCGATGGAAAAGCTGGACGACCGCATCGCCCTCACCCTCTGCCGCGCCCTGCCGGACGAATCGGTCCTCTCCATCGACTACACCGACGCAGGCGGAACCAGCGCGCCGCGCCTTATCGCGCCCCTGCGCCTGCTCAATTATTCAGGCCGCTGGTATTGCCTGGCGCAGGACTACAAACACCAGGGCGATCTGCGCATGTTCGCCGTGGCCCGCATGCGTGATCCAGCGTTCGTGGATATGGGGGTCGAAGGCGCCCCGGCCCGTCTGCCCGCTCCCGATCCAGCCGCCGTGGAAGCCATGCTTGCCTCGTCGTACGGCATCTTCAAGGGCGCGCCGATCGGCACCGCATCATTGCGCTTTTACGACGGAGCCGCGCGCGGCGTGCGCGCCCAGACCTGGCATCCCGACCAGAGGATCGAGGAAAGCACCCTGCCAACCGGCGAATACCGCCTGGACCTGCACCTGCCCGTGCATGACTGGACCGAAATCCTCCAGCGCGCCCTGCAGGCGGGCCCCTTTTGCGAAGTCCTTGCCCCGCCCGAATTCCGCGAACGCTGGCGCTCCGCCATCCAGGCCATGTCCGCCCGCGCCGGACTGGGGTAAGATCGGGCAATCGCGCATCACGTAATCATTTTTAAGGAGAAACACATGGATCAAATCACGGAAGCGGTCAACAGGGCGGTTCTTGCATTGGGCGAAAGCATAAGGGAAAGACCATTCCTGCATCGGGTCGAGCATTCGCTGCATTGCGAACTGTACATACTTATCCAGAAAGAACTCGAAAGCTTGCCGGATCATGATAGATTCGTCATGACCAAAGACGGTTTTGAAACCCAGCTCATTCACAAGGAATGGCCGCATCAGGACGGAATCGACGATTCGCCGCGGAGGGGAAACTACGACTTGGTGGTGCTCGATCGAAATTCCCTCGCGGGCTGCACCGAAGATGCGTACCGGGAAGGAAGGAATATCGCCATCCATTCCGTATTCGAGTTGGGGATGAATTATGACACGCGGCATCTGCTGAAGGACTGTGAAACCCTGCGGAAAACAAAAGCGGCGAATAAATGGATCATCCATTTCAGGAATGTCGCCAGCAGGAAAAGTGAAGTTGAAAAACACGAGAAATTCATCGAAAGACTTGCCAGGGAGAGGGGCGAAATTTCCTTCCAATATCTCTGGATGAACAAAACCGGCAGCAGAATTTCGGCAGTGGGAGACATAACCGTAGTCCGCCACGGAGCACCCGCCTCCCGGCCCTGACCATGTACCTGCAAATCCATCGCGGCGCGGACCAGATAGGCGGATCCTGCGTCGAAATCGGGTCGCGCGACGGAACGCGGCTTATTATCGAAGCGGGAATGCCGCTCGCCAGGCCCGACGGCTCGGAGTGGCCGCGTGGCATGCTGCGGCAGCCGCTCGACACGCTGCGGGCGGAAGGCGTGCTGCCGCCCATACGCGGCCTGTTCCGCGATGACGAACACAAGGTGGCCGCAGTGCTGCTCAGCCACGCGCACCTAGACCACTACGGGATTGTGCACGCGATCCATCCGGATATACCCGTGTTTGGAAGCGCCGGCACTGGCAGGCTCCTGGATATTTCCGCGCTCTTCCTGCCCGACGCGCCAGTGGCATCCAATTTCCATCCGATAAAAGAAAACGAGTCACTCGCCATCGGCCCCTTCTCGATCCGGTTCATTTCGGTGGACCATCCCGCGCCGCATTCGATGGCGCTCCGCATCGACGCCGACAACCAGAGCATCGTGTATTCCGGAGATCTGCGCGGGCATGGGCGCAATTCCCCGACATTGGACCGCCTTGCGCGAGCGGGTTGCGGCGCGGACGCACTCATCCTCGAAGGTACCACGGTCGGTCAGGAATCAGGGGAACACGGACACTCCCGCGAACAGGACGTGGAAGATGCCATGGCCGAGGTCATGCGCGCCGCGCCCGAAAACTTCGTGGTCATGATCGCCTCGGCCCAGAACCTTGATCGCGCCGTGACAGCCTGGCGTGCCGCCACAGCGGCAAGCCGCGAACTGGTCGTGGATGCGTACCAAGCCTATCTCCTGCACGAATTGAAGGAATTCTGTCCCGGCGCCCCGCAGTACGACTCGCCCGGCGTGCGCGTGAAATTCACGGCGAGCCATGTGGAACGCCTCAAAATCGCCGGCAAGATGGATTTCGTGTACCGGTTGGCCCGGGCGTCCAAGGTCACTTCGCAGGAAATCGCGGCGCGCCCCGGCCGCTACCTGTATCTGGCGCGCGGAAACGACGCCACCGCCCGGCTCGTCACATGGCTCGCATCGACGGTCACGACTGCCCGGATGAGCCGGACAGAAATCGTATGGTCGCTCTGGCAAGGATATTTCGACCGTCCCAACCCCATCGCTACCCTGTGCCGGACACTCGACATCACGCCATCCTTCATACATTCGGGCGGCCACGCGAGTCCCGAAGACCTGTCGCGCCTGGTGGTCGGCATGAATCCGCGCAGGGTCGTGCCCATGCACACCAAACACCCCGAACTCTACGCTGGCCTTTTCACCCGAACCACCGTAACAGGAGACCACGCATGCCTGAACCTCGACTCCCCATGAACCTCCGGAACATCACGATGAGCGACTCGGTCCTGCGGGGCATGCGTCCGGATCCGTCACGGATCGAGGGCATGCTGCTTGGGCTTGCGTTGGGCGACTCTCTGGGTAACACGAGCGAAAGCTTGACGCCCGCCATACGCCGCGCACGCTACGGCGAGATCACCGATTTCCTGCCCAACCGATACGCCAACGAAATGCGGATCGGCCTTCCTTCCGACGATACCCAGCTTTCGTTCTGGACGGTGGAAAGCATCCTGGAACGGCAGTGCCTGGATCCCGACGACCTGGCGCGCAAATTCACCTCCCGGCCGATCTTCGGTCTTGGGGGCACCGTGCGCCGCTTCATCAGGAACTACAAGTCGGGCAAGGCTTGGTTCGAGGCCGGCGAAGATTCGGCAGGCAATGGCGCCCTCATGCGCGTAGCGCCCCTTATCCTGCCCTCGCTCCTGTATCCCGGCAGCAACCTGCTGCGCGATCTGTATTTCGGCTCCATCCTCACCCATGCGAACAGCGCATCTGCCGTGTCGTGCATCGCGTTCGGCATCATGCTCAGGGAACTCCTTGTCGCAAGCAGCCCGCCGCCCACGGATTGGTGGGCATCGCGATTCATCGAAATCGCCCGCCAGGTCGAGGTAGAATTCCCGCAGCGCCATGCCCCTCGCGATCCGCTGATCCCCTATCCCGAGGGCACGATGTCGGAATGGGTCGAGCGCACCGTAGCACCCACCCTCGCGCAAAACCTGCCAGCATCTGAAGCCTGCGATCGCTGGCATTCGGGCGCGTACCTGCCAGAAACCGTCCCCTCGGTGCTGTATATACTCTCCCGTCACGGTGCGGACCCCGAAACCGCCATTATCCGCGCCGTCAACGACACCAAGGACAACGACACCGTGGCCGCCATCGTCGGATCCGCGGTAGGCGCCCTGCACGGATCGGGCAGCTTGTCTGACCGCTGGAAACACGCCCTCTCCGGTCGGGTTGGCCCCACCGGCGATGGCACGGTCCAAGCCTTGATCGTGCAGGTGCTGGCCAACTTCACGTCCGAGCCTTGACCACGAGAAAACGCACCATTACAGCGCTTAAGGTTGGCCCATCCGCGAGGACAGAGGTCTTCAACTTACTCCGAACCCAGGGACACCCAGCGTCCCTGCACCAATCGTATCTTGATGGACGATCGGAGGAGGAACGCCCATGCCGAACATCACCGTCCTGCCCTGCCTGGATTCGCCCGAAATGGCCATGGAACGCAAGAACGAACTCTGGATATCCCGCAGCCGTGCGGCAGAGTTGGGAAAATCGGCGGTCCTGATCTCGTCGCAGGGATGGTATCTGAATTCCCGAAACGAACGGATGGACCTGTCCGTGAAAGCTGCCGTAGCGCAGAAGCAGAGCATCCCTCCCGATGCCGCCCTGCCCCGCAGCGGCCAGGCCGGCGCCCGGATATACGACGAAACGACGATCCAGGTGTCCAACGAAACCACGCTGCAGGCCATGCAGCGCTTGCTCCGGGATGCCGGTGACGCGAAGATCCTCGCCCTCAATTTTGCGAACGGGCTGCACCCGGGTGGAGGATTCCTGCACGGCGCTCGGGCGCAGGAAGAGTGCCTGTGCAGATCCAGCTGCCTGTACCTGACCCTCGTCGGCGATCCCATGTACGCGCACCACGCCGCGCGGAAGCATCCCGACTCCACCGATAGGGCGATCCTCTCGCCCGGAGTGCCCGTATTCCGCACGGACGATGGCGCCGAACTCGATGAACCCTGGCTGGCGGATTTCATCACCTGCGCCGCCCCCTACGCCCCGATCGTGGGGATACACGCATCGGCCGCACTCATGGACAGCCGGATCCACCGCATCCTGGAGATTGCCCGCGCCTTCGACTACTCCGACCTGATCCTGGGCGCCTGGGGCTGTGGCGCCTTCGGCAACGACCCCGCCGCCACCGCCCAATCCTTCCGGCAGCACCTCGCGGGCGATTTCACTGGCGCCTTTTCGCGCATCGTGTTCGCCATCACCGACTGGTCGCCCGAACGCCGCATGCTCGGCCCCTTCCGCGATGTGTTCGCCGGCCCGATTCCGGGTTGAGGGTGCGGCACTCTGCTACCCCGGCATCTTCAGCTTCGAATACTCGCGGATCAGCGAAACATAGGCTTGCCGCATGAAGGGGTGCAGCGGTTCCGGCAGCGAGCCTACCCGCGGCACCCATACCAGTTCGGAAAACTCATGGGCGGCACGCGCGGGGATGATGCCGGAATCCACCTTGAGGAGGTAAATGTCAAAGGAGAACCAGGGCAATCTGATGCGCCTGGGAGCAACCCCTTGCACCACCATGTCCGCCGTCAACACGTCATCCAGGCGATCGAACAATTCCTCATTGGCTTCGCGTATCGCGCATCTGAGGAAGTTGTCCCCGTCAGATTTTTCCATGCCGCCACCGGGGACGCTGTAGCAGTCCTTACATGGATTATGCTTTCGTCGGCCAAAAAGCGCGCGTTCCGTTTCATCGATGATGAGCACGCCCGCTCCCTTGTATGGTCCTTCCATGATCACCTCCGGCATTGGTCAATGGCACAGATATTTTTTGGGTCATAGCCGTTAGCCTTGGTTATTTCGATCAGGCTGAATAATCCCGCGTTCATGAGGGCGCTCGACGGCATGTTTGTTGGTGCATGTTATTTCCGGAATGACAGGCAGATTTGGAGCGAAGCACTCTTAGAAATATCTCATATTTCAGGATGACGGCCACATAGTTGGATATGAGCATGATCTCATGGAAAGCCCGCTGAGATTTTTTGAAACTAAAGCGATTCTCCATAGTTGTCGATGCAGCGCTGGTCGATTGAATACGTGTCTGTGCAGGGAATTTCCACTACTTTATGGTAGCTCCCAAGTTTCGTCTTTCCGAAAGCGTCCAGCGGCTTTTGGGATGATCTATATTCTCTGTTGAGCCTTTTGAAATGGTCAGTATTCATTCCGGTATCGCTGCGTATGAAGTTGTGGATGCCTCCGATGAAATGACGAACATACTGGTTTTCCCTCACAACCATTCCGCAAATCGGGCAGCGAAGCAGTGTATACCCATCGCATGAACCTGCAGGACCGGGAGCAGGTATCATTATCATTGAATTATGTAATATCGGATTCTGAACTCGGATGATATGATCAGTAAACACATGCCAAAGGATGAAATGCTTGTCCATGGTTTTCAGGCAAAGGCGGCAGTGCGTTTTTGATGACGTGCCGGTATGGGGCAACGCTTTTATTGGTTTGCATTGTCTCTTGAGCATTGAAATAGGACGGGCGAAGTGAACACCATTGCGGCTCATTTGACTCCCCCTTTAATCTAATAATTTTTAATTCTTAATTCGAAAGTAATAATATTTCACCCAGAAGTCAAGGCGAACAGGACCTGCTGCCTGCCGACTACAACCCCTTCATTCTAACAGTTTACCTTAATTATTGGGCTGTACTTGAATCACCCCGTGTTCGTCGGAGCCTCGTTTCTGTGAGTCCGACAGATACTGCTATAGCATACCCATTCGCGATCGAGCATATGCCAGATTCCGTGTGTTGATGTGATGCTTTTCCGTTGCAGGTAGTCCTCACGTCCCCTCCCCACCCACCCCGATCCCCCGCAGCACCCTCCGTACCGTTTCCACCGCCTCGCTGCGCTCCGCCTCGGTCATGGGCGCTTCAGGCCGTATCCGGGGGTATGCGCCTTCCTGTCTGATGCGCTCCCGGTAGTCCCGTTCCCATTCGGGGTAGGAAGACAATGCCTCCTTCAGGAGCCCCGGGGGGTTGCGGGCCTTCTGCCGTGCCACCCGGTCCTGGCAGTACCGCACAAAGCCTGCGCCTAAGTTTCTGGCCGCAAGCGCGTCGCACAACGCTCCGATCTCCCGGGCGTTCGTAAGTCCGGCGCGCGCCAGCATCCCGGCTATGTCCTCGCAGCCGCTCTCCCTGGCAGGCACGCGCGCCCCGCCTTCTTGGGCCTCGGCTTCTTTCTCCCCGCCCTGCATGCTGCTGTTCTTTTCTATGTTTTCCTTTGCTGTGCTTTGTGGCATTTCCAGTTGGGATAACCCGGTTTTCCCGCCCGGATTCCTGCCTGTTCCGGCATGCTTGTCCCGCTCTGTCTTCCTGACCTTCTCCACCTGCTCCACCTGCCGCCGTATGCGCGCGGAGCTCAGGCGTCTCCCCTGGCGCCAGGGTTCGGGGTCAAAGAGCCCCATGGACACCGCGTCCGCAAGGATGCGTTCCATCTGCTCGGGCGCAAGCCCCAAGTCGCCTGCCAGGGCAAGCGTGCAGGCGGCATCCGTGAGGTCCAGCTGTCCGCCTTCTGCGTAGATGCATTCCAGGAGGATGCAGTAGGTGCCGTAGCCTGCGATGCCGTGCAGGGTCTGCAGGGCGCGCAGGCGCAGGTCATGCCGCATGCCGACATCGTGTGCGAAATAGTCCAGTCCCTTTTTCCGTGGTCGGGCCATGCTGGCGGTCGTGCTCCCGCCGCCTGCGCTCGAGGTCCCCTTTAAAGGGTTGCGCAGGCGGCATGCGGTCGTGTTGGGGGTGTTTTTTCAGCCTGCCAGGCGTTCGTTTCCGTCGCGGAGCCCGCGCGTCTCGAACATCCCCTCGAACCCAGGTTCCCGCATCAGAAGGCGCGCGTAGCGGCTGGTGTAGTCATTGTTCAACACGTACGAGCCTTCATCGTGCCGCGTGCGGATCGCGTACTCCCAGCGCAGCTTCTCCACCAGCAGCTTCATGCTCGCGCGGGTGTAGCCCGCGGCCTTCAGCTGCGCGGCAAGCCGCTTCAGGTTGCGGTAGACGTGCGGGTTCGCGTAATGGAACGCGATAAACCGCTCCTCGATGCTCGCCTCCTTCGGAACGCTGATCGGGGCGAGGGGAAAGAGCTCAAGCTGCGAGTCCTCAGGTACTTTCCGGAACGACAGGGTAAACTTCATGCAGGTTCCTCCTGGTAGCGTTAGAATATGAAATCGTCGGATCGAGGGTGCGGCGCCTCCGCCTTCCTTCCCGGCACGCGCTCAGGCCATCCTGCCGCCTGGTTCGCGCTGCCGATCCTGCGCGGCGTCGCCATCCCCTCCTGGTCGCCTTCCTCCGGGGCGGCCGGCGCGGGCCGTATGCTCTCACCCAAAATCTGGATCTCCCCCGCCACGATGCGCAATCGCATGCTCTCGGATCCGTCCTTCTCCCAGCGTTCCGGCTGCAGGCTGCCTGATACGGCGATGGTCCGTCCCTTGGTCACGTGCGCCTGCTTGGCTTCCGCAAGCTTTCCGTACGCCTCCACCTCGTAGAAGGTGGCAATGTTCTTCCAGCCCTCCTCGCCCCGCGGCGGAACGGACCTATTCACCGCAAGTCCGAAGCGCAGGATCGCCGTGCCCTTTTCCGTGTAGGACAGCACGCCCTCCTTGGTCGCCCGCCCGATGGCCATGATGGTCGCGATGTCGCTCATGCCGCTTCCCCTCCGCCGCGCAGGTCGGCCACCCGGATGCTCCGGTCCGCCATGTCCTGCAGCGCCTCCGAATGCGTGATGATGATCGTCTGGTACCTGCCCGCCTCGCGGTGGGCGGCGCGCACCATGCGGAAGTAGCGCATGCGCGCCACCCCGTCCAGGGCGCCGTCCGACTCGTCCAGGAAGACGGTCTCGAACCCTATGCCCGAATTCCGCTCCCGGGTCACCGCGAAGGCGTCGTAGACCGCCTTGCGCACCCAGGTCGCCTCGCCGCCTGACAGGGTGGACAGCTCCTGCTCCTCGCCATCGCTTCCTGCGTACATGATCAGGAAATCCTCGATCTGCCGCGCCTTCGCGCCCTTTCCGCCCAGGCGGGTCGTCCTGAAGCTGATGCTCCCCTGGATGCCTGCCTCCGCAAGCAGGCGGTTTGCCACCACGGCAATTTCAGGCGCGCACGCATCCAGCGCCAGGGCCTGGATCCCGTCCGGACCGAAAGCCCGGGCAATCAGGCGCCAGTCTGCTTCTTCAAGAGCCAGCCTGCTCTTCTCCGCGCGCAGTGCCTGAAGCCTGCGTTCCTGTTCCTCAAGCAGCGCGCACTGCGCTCCTGCCTGCTGCAGCCTCGCGCGCGCCACCTCGATCCCCGTCTCGATGCCGTGCAGGGCCTCAAGACACACCGCATGCCGCGCCCATGAAGCGGTCTTGTGCGCCGCAAGCTGCGCAAGGTCCGGAATCTGTTCGTAGGCGTCAAGGCGCCGCAACACTTCAGTCTCCTGCGTCCGCAAGGCTTCAAGCTGTTCATGCGCCTGCGTGATGGCGCCCGCCGCCGCGTCCAGGTCCTTCTCGGATGCGCGCAAGCTGGGCAGGTCCAGTTCCTTCAGGAGGGAGAGGATGTGCTTGCGCGCATCCTCCCGCGGGTACGTCTGCGCTACCGGTCCCGCAGGCTCCGGCACCGCGTCCACCGCGGCTTCACGCTGCTCCGCCTCGGCCCGGGCCGCCTCCTCGGCCGTCCGGGCCGCCTCGTAGCGCGCAAGCCTTCGCTCGCGCTCATGGGCGACCTGCCGCATCTTCTCGTCATCCAGGTCCTGACCGCAGGTGGGGCAGACGGTGGACATATGCTCATGCAGTACCGCGCCGAGCCTGGCCGTCTCCCGTTCGCAGGCTGAAAGCGTGCGCCGTGCCTGGTCCAGGCTCCGCTGCAGTTTCGCCCGGCGATTCATGCGCTCCATCGCCTCCTGCCGGGCTGCCTGCGTGCGCGCGGCCTCCGCGTCCAGGAACGCCTCGCGGTCTGCCTCGAGAAGCGCACGCTCCGCCTCAAGCCGCTCCGCCTCGGCCAGTGCCTCTCGTGCATCTCCGGCAGCCTCGATGACATGGTCGTACCGTTC
>CAYRXK010000063.1:1483-2970 GCA_964428265.1 uncultured Treponemataceae bacterium | reverse complement strand
TCCTGCATCGCCTGATCCGCGTTCGTTTTTGCGGCGTCCGCATAGCCCTGCAGGTACCCGATGCCCGCCAGCTCGATAAGAATCCGCTTGCGCTCCCCCTTGGTCGCCTCAGGCAGTTCGGGGTAGCTCCGCGTGCGTTTCTGGGCCACGAACGCGGTCCGCACAAACAGCGCAAGGGATCCGAACAGCTCCTGTACCGCCGCCTCGTAGGCTGCAAGCCTTCCGTTGATCCCCGGCAGGGGCACCCAGCGTCCGGCTTCCTCCCGGTACAGGTAGTACGACGCCGCCTCGCTGTGCCCCGAGCCATCCAGGCTGATGAGCGACCGGTACCGCGTCCCCGATACCGTGTCGCGCAGCACCAGTTCGCGCAGCGAATCCGCGCGCCTGAAATGCGCGCGCAACGGTCCTTCCCGGGTCAGCAGGCAGGGCCAGGGATGCAGGTTCTCAAGGATCGTGGTCTTTCCCGCGCCGTTTTCCCCGGCCAGGGTAATCACGCCCTCCCCGTAGCCGCGCAGGTCCAGGTACGCATCCTCAAGACCGCTGCGCTTCCAGAGCCCGGTAGCCCCCCGGAGCCTGAGCGATTCGATCCTGAACGACACCCGCGCACCCGCCGCCTGCCGTCCCCCCTGAAGCTCCCGCGCCAGCGCCTGAGTCTTCTCGCGTACCCCTTGCGTGATCTCGATCCCCGACGCCTGTCCCCAGCGTTCCAGTTTGTCCTCAGGGCCGTCCGCCTCCCCGATCATGTGCGCGCGCACCGTCTCGTACGGCTGCACCGCCAGGGTCACCCGCGAATCCGCATGCGCCCCGTGCCCCACAAGCCGGGCCTGCAGCTCCCGCACATCCAGGAGCGCAGCCTCGGCCATGCTGCAGGACACCTCCCACCAGACCTTCCGGCCCGGAATGGCGGGAATCTGCAACGCCTGCGCAAAGTCCACCCGCACGTGCTCCTGCGCAGGATGCCCGAAGGGAATCCTGCGCACTGACCGCAGCGCGCCTTCCTCCAGGGTCACCAGGTTGCAGCCGCACTCGTGATGCTCGCCCCAATCGCAG
This sequence comes from uncultured Treponemataceae bacterium, assembly GCA_964428265.1. GTDB lineage: Bacteria > Spirochaetota > Spirochaetia > Treponematales > Rectinemataceae > CAYRXK01. Next base: position 1,920 of record CAYRXK010000063.1, on the reverse strand, counting down.
GGGTAGATCGATCCTGCGTACCACGCATCGTGGTCCCCGACCCGCTGCGGCTCGTGGATATCCCCCAGCGCCAGATACGCTGCTCCCACCGCCGCAAGGTCATCCATCGCGAGGACCGCACCGGGGCCGATCAGGATGCCGTTGGAAAGCCGGGAACCGGTCACCTGCCCGTGCGCCACCAGGATGGCCGGCACCTGCGGATGCCGCGCCCGCACGCCTGCATACGCGCCGCAGAGGCGGCGCATCGCCTCGCGCATCGCGATGCCCGCATCTGTGTCAACACATCCTTCCGCGCACAGCCACTTCCGCGAGGGCTCCGGAATGCCCAAAAGGATGCACGCAGGCTCCCCGAGGCTCCCCGTCCCCGGCGTCGCCAGATTCAGCACATGTCCGTCGTACAGCCCGTACGCCTGCCCCGGCTCCAGGATCGTGATCCC
>CAYRXK010000063.1:0-1383 GCA_964428265.1 uncultured Treponemataceae bacterium | reverse complement strand
CCCGTCTGCATCCCCAGGATCGACAGCACCGCCCTGGTCCGCGCGCCCGTGTTCGCCCGCTGCCGGGCCACCTTCCGCAGCGCCAGATACGCCATCCGCTCCCGCACCGGATCCAGCGCCCCGTTCCGGTGCAGCTTCGGATACGGCGCCTGCAAATCCGCCAGCAGCTCCTCCTCATGCCGCACCTTCGCGTCGAACTCGTACTCGCACAGCGCCGAAAACGAGTACCGCCCATCAGGCCCCATCACGCACGCCTGGCTGGTTCCCACATAACAGTCCTCGCCCTCGCGCCGGGTCGATTCGCGCACCGCGTTGAACGACACCCCCGCCGCCTGCGCGAACCGGTCCACCGTCTCCTTGCGCGGCATATACGTATTCCCCGCCAGCGCATGGAATCCGTCCTTGCGCACCCGCACCGCCTCCAGATGCGCCTCGTACAGCTCCGACGGAATCGCCAGATGCGACGGCTTCACGAAATTGAGCGCCTCGGGAAACTTCGCCATGAACTGCAGCGCCTGCTCCCTGGTCATCGCCCGACGCCCTCCTGCGGGTATCGGTAAGCGGTACACGCGCACTGCCCATATAACGCGCGTGCAAGCCCGCTCCGATTCAAAATTTCCGGATAAATCGGAAAAAACATCGTCCCGGATGCCGTTTCAGCCCGCATGATCCATCACCCGCACTGTCGCGCTCACCGTCCGGTCCACCCGCATGCACCGCCCATCCCGCACGGCAATCGTGAACTGCACCGTGCCGAACCGCGGCAGCGCATCCAGAAGCTCGTCAAGCTCACCGTGCAGCTCCCTGCGCTCCGCCTCAGGCAGCATGCGCAGACCCTCTCGCCGGCACCGCGCAGGCATCCAGGTACGCCTGGATATCCGCCGCCGAAAACAGGATCCTCGCCCCGATCCGATGATGCGGCATGATGCCCTCGCGCACCCTGCGCCGCACCGTCATCGGAGAAATCCCCAGCTGCCGGGCCGCCTCGCCCATATCGAGAAGTCGTGGAAATGTCGTGGATTGCTCAAGCATACCGTCGTGCTCCTCCTTATTTCCCCTTCAAGGGAAACAGGCAGCACTCACGGCGCGGCGAACACTGAAATCCTAGCCATGCCTCCGGAAACCGCGCAAGACCGCATTCATAAGCCCATGAAAACCAAGGGTAAAACCTGATCGGGAATGGAATTGGCCTACATTGTGCATGTCCGGCCTGGCCCTGCCCGTTCCGCCCTGCGCCTTCCTGTCGTACAAAATATTTAAAGATTTTCCTGTACTTCCAAGACGAAAAAAGGCCCCGCACACCCCGGGTTTTTGATGCCCGGGGCGCACGGAGCCTTTTTTCGTCCTGCGTGATGGTTCAGGCTATCGCACGCGTCCACTCAC
>CAYRXK010000062.1:9514-13453 GCA_964428265.1 uncultured Treponemataceae bacterium | reverse complement strand
TCTGCCGACCGAAGCCTGCGCGCGAACCGGCATCGTGACCACCAGGGACCTGTGGGGCAACCTGAATTCGCAGGAAACCGTGGGCGTGTCGCCGGACATGTACGGTGAATTCTACTGGCCCTTCTACCGCGAACTGGCATCGCATTTCGGGCAGGTCTACTACGGCTGCTGCGAACCCACCAACCCCATCTGGGATACCTACCTCTCCACCCTGCCCAACCTGCGCAAGGTTTCCGTCTCGCCCTGGGCCGACGAGGAATTCATGGCCGAGCGGCTGCGCGGCGGCGGCATCATCTACTGCCGGAAACCCAGTCCCAATTACCTGGCGCTGGACATGCCCTTCGACGAGGACGCCTACCGCGAGCACATCGCCGCCAGCGTCCGCGCCGCGCGCGGTTGCCGCATGGAAATCAGCTGCCGCGACATCTACGCCCTGTACGGCGACCGCGAAAAACTCGGGACCGCCGTGCGGATAATCCGGGAAGTGTGCGATGAGCAGTACCGGCCCTGATACCGTCCGGCCAAGCGGCTGGAAACGCGACACCGCCATATTCCTCGCCAGCCAGGTATTTTCGCTGTTCGGTTCATCGCTCGTGCAATATGCGATCGTGTGGTTCATCACCCTGGAAACCAAGTCGGGATCCATGATGACCCTGTCGATACTATTCGCCTTCCTTCCCTCGTTTTTCCTCTCGCCCTTCGCGGGCGTCTGGGCGGATCGCTACGACCGGAAAAACCTCATCATGCTGGCCGACGCCGCCATCGCGCTGGCCACCCTGGCGCTTGCCCTGCTTTTCATTTCGGGCCGGCGCGAAATATGGATGCTCCTGGTGGCCATGTCGGTGCGCGCCGTGGGGCAGGCCATCCAGGCTCCGGCCGTGGGCGCCATCCTTCCGCAGTTCGTGCCCGCCGACAAGCTTATGCGCGTCAGCGGCCTGAACGGCAGCCTGCAATCGGCCATCATGATCGCATCGCCGCTGGCGAGCGGCGCGCTGTATTCCCTGGTGCCCATCCAGACGATATTTTTCATCGATGTCGCCACCGCGGCCGCGGCCATCGGCATCCTGCTTTTTTTCCTGAAGGTACCGCCGCACCCGCGCGCCCTCGCCAGGGAAAAATCATCCTATTTTTCGGACCTGGCCGCCGGATTCCGCTACGTGCGCGACCACCGCTATCTGCTGCGGTTCTTCGTCTACCTGGGCATGCTGCACATCCTCATCACGCCTGCAGCATTCCTGACGCCCCTGCAGACTGCACGCAGCTTCGGGCCTGAAGTGTGGCGCCTGACCGCCATCGAAATCGCGTTCTCGGCGGGAATGCTGGGGGGAGGCGCCATCCTGGCCGCCTGGGGAGGATTCCGCAACCGCATGCGCACCATCGTGGCCGCCAACCTCGTCATGGCCGCCTGCACGCTCGCCCTGGGCCTGACGCCCTGGTTCTGGCTCTACCTTGCCGTAATGACGTTATTCGGCATCGCGCTGCCCTTTTTCAACACCCCTTCCGGCGTGCTCCTGCAGGAAACCGTCGAGAGCGATTACCTGGGCCGCGTTTTCAGCATCCTCTCGATGGTTGCCACCTCGCTGATGCCCCTGTCCATGCTGCTGTTCGGCCCGCTGGCCGACCTGGTCCGGATCGAGTGGCTCTTGCTGGGCACCGGCGCCCTGATGGTTCCGCTGGCGCTGCTCACGCTGGGCGAAAAAAAGCTGATGGAAGCAGGATCGCGCGCGCCGGAGGAAGCGCGCGCCTGAGTATGCGCGCGGCTGAGGTTATTCGCCCGCACCATCCGGAAACAGCGTCTCCGCCTGAATGTAGCCGCCCGAAAATACCGGCGCCAGGGTTTTTTCCAGCCAGCGGAAGCGGCCCAGGGTCAGTCCATCGTGCAGGGGATCGGTTTTCGACCAGTTCAGCGCAATCTTCGATGGTTTGAGGGAATCCACCAGCGCGGCCAGGGCCGGCCCGAGGCCGTCCGTGTAGGTGATGACCGGATCGAACAGGCCGCTTTCCTGGATATCCTGGGCGTCGATCTTGCTGCAGAGCGCGATGCGGCGGCCGTCGGCGGTGATCGCGAAAGCCCCCGGACCGACCGTATGCACCCCCGTCACGATCGGCAGGCAGGGATCGGAGCGCTCGCTGGTCACGATAAGCCAGAGCTGCGCCCCGATGGAGTCCAGGCGGGCTGAAGCCCGTTCCATGCGTTCGCGGTATTTTTCGTACTTCATGTCATACCCCCTGAGGAGCGCAGAGCTCCATGATCGTGCGGGTCAGGACCCGCGTCACATCATCCGAAGATGCGCGCCGCGAAAACTACCTGGAATACGGCAGGCGCACCGAAACCCTGCTGCGGAGGCTCGGCGCGCCGCTCTGAGCCGCGACCGAGCCGCCTCCGCCTTGACAGACGTCAGGGGTGGAAACCAATAGCGATCGAGGTGCCCTGCCCGAGAACATCGGAGCCGATCTGCAGGAAAACCCCCGCATGCTCCAGGACGTACTCCGAATCCGAGGGATCGCCGAAGTATTTCCAGCGCTGGCCGGGCGCGGCGCCGATCGCGGGCCGGAAATCCACGCGCCTGCTACCGTTGGCGGTCGTTCCGTTTCCATCGGTGAATGAAAGAAACCAGAACGATACCAGGTGGCTGAACGCAGCGGAACCGGTGGCGTCGATGTAGCGCCCCGCATCCGCATCCCAGAGGTACCAGCGCACATCGACCCGGCTGATGTAATTGTCGGCGTCCACCGAGAATTTCACCGACGGAAACACGAAGCGGTACTGTCCTGCGGCGTCGAACGGCGTAAGCGGCCCGAGGTCGAAATCGGCCAGATGCCTGCCATCACCGGCAACGATGCTCCACCATCCCTCCGGAATCACCCTGGAATCAACCCTTCCTTCGATGCCGATATCGATCGTTCCGCTGCCGTTGTCCCATTCGATTATGCGAAGCAATCCATCGCTGTTGATCCAATCCTTCCTGTCGCTGGAATGGTAGCCCGCATCGCGCATGCCGGTATTCGCCAGGAAATCGACTGTCTGCGGCGCTGAACCGGAAAGCGGCACCACCGTCAGCGCTTCCGGAGGCACCATTTTCACGGAATAGCTGCCATCCGCAATGCCCCGGAGATTGAGCGATGTCTTGTTGGTCCGGCTCTGAATTCCGTATCCCTCAAAATCGAATGAATCGACGGGTGTCCACGCATTGGGGGTCAAGGCGAGCCCATCCAGGTTCCACATGAATTGCGGGTGCATCTCAAAATCGCCGGAAGCATCATGATTGCAGTAGATGTTTTTCGCATCCTTGTACACGTTGTCCATCAGCGCGTAGCTGGCCATGTCGGCATCCGGAACATCGAAGACGGCGCCATTACCGATCCGCAGGCTCGATTGGGCTTCATCGCCTCTCTGCACCAACTGCCCCAGATCGATGTCGCTTTCGGCCGTGCCCGTGGGCAAATCCACGATGTGGTAGTTTCCGTCTTCGATGGCGATGACACCGCGCACCCTGTCCCTGGGCATCGCGGCGCCGGGATCGGTCAACAGAAGCACATACCCCGACCCGAGTCCGACCGTGGCCATGGTCGGCAGCTCAGCCCCCTGCTGCTGCGGTTGCTGGTTGCCCTGCCCGCTTGCCGCGAAGGTCGTCGCCGGAGGCAGGGAAATCGCGAAGCTCGAATCCGCGCCGGCGGCAGCGGTTACCGCGGGTTGATTGCCGATGATGCCCGCCGCGACCACGGGAAACGCGGCCACCGACGCGACGGCGCTCGCAATGTCGCGCTCGCCCTGGCCTGCCATGCTCCGTTGGGTCGATGGTATCCTGCCGCTTACAGTGATGGTGTTTCCGCTCCCGGCAGGCGGGCCCGAACCGAAGAATGCCGAAGGATTGCCGCACCCGGCCAACGCGGCACACGCCAGGGCCAACATGAAGAAGCAATTGCAGGATCTGCGCG
>CAYRXK010000062.1:0-9414 GCA_964428265.1 uncultured Treponemataceae bacterium | reverse complement strand
TCCGCAGCGCGGCCGCCAAGCCGGCCCGGGTCAGGGGTTTGGGCAGGAAATTGTCCGCGCCGGCATCGAGCGCCCCGAATCGGGTGTCCTCACCCATCGATCCTGTCGCGATGAACACCACCGGCCCCTCGCCGGCGGATGGCATGGTCCGCATCCTCCGGATGGTTTCGAGTCCGTCGATTCCCGGCAGGGAAAGGTCCATCAGCACCAGACCGAATCGGCCATCCCGATCGCTCCGTCCGAAACGCTCGATCGCGCGTTCGCCGGACTCCGCGGCCTCGACCCTGTAGCCGAGATCCCCGAGCAGTTCCGCGGCGATTTCACGCGCGTTCCGGTTATCATCCACTACCAGGACACGCATGCCCGCCGGCGCCGGAATTCCCCTGATCGCCGGGGCCGGATCCTGGCCCGCGAGCGGCTCTCCGAGGCACACGCTGAAATGGAACGTGCTGCCCATGCCTTTTTCGCTTTCGACTTCAATTTCCCCGCCCATCATTTCGACGAGCTTCCTGCTGATGCTCAACCCCAGGCCGGTGCCGCCGTATTTCCGCGTGGTCGAACTGTCGGCCTGCGAAAATGCCGTGAAGAGCCGCGCGGTTTCCTCCGGATCCATGCCGATACCCGTATCCCGCACCGAAAAATGCAGGACCGTTCCTTCAGCCCGCCGCTCGCCGGGCCTGACCGAAAGCTCGATCTCGCCCCGTTCGGTGAACTTGACCGCGTTCGACATGAGGTTCAGGAGCACCTGCCCGAGCCGGAGCGGATCGCCGTTCCACCGGCGCGGCATGCCCGGCGGCACGCGGAGCAGAAATTCCAGCCCCTTGTCCGAAACCCGCTGCCCGATCAGGGGCCCAAGATTGGCGAGCACCTCGTCCAGGTCGAAGTCCACCCGCTCCATGGAAATCTTGCCCGCCTCGATTTTCGAAAAATCGAGGATATCGTTGATGATGCCCAGCAGCGAAATGCCGGCGCCGTGGATCTTGGCGACATAATCGCGCTGGCGCTCCGTCAGGTCCGTCCTGAGCGCGAGGTCGGAAAGGCCGATGATCGCGTTCATCGGGGTGCGGATCTCGTGGCTCATGTTGGCCAGGAACTCGTCCTTCATCTTTCCCGCACGCATCAGCGCGGCTTGGCTTTCCGCGAGCTGCAGGGTGCGTTCCCGTACCCGCCGTTCAAGGGTGCCGTTGAGCTCCGCAAGCCGCGCATTCGCTTCCGAGAGCGCCAAATCCGCCTCTTTGCGCGCCGTGATGTCCTGGATCGAGAAAATGACCGGGCCGCGGCCGCCTTCAGGGCCGGATTCGCCTTCAGGGCTGGATTCGCCCTCCGGGACGGGTGCCGGCTGGCTCATCGAGAGGAACCATCGTGTTTCTCCGTCGACGGTCGCGCGGAACTCGAATTTTTCCGGCTCTCCCGCGAGCGCCCGCGAAAATGCCAGGGAGGCCTGCGGACGGTCGTCGGGGTGCATGACCTGCAGGATGCGCTGCGGTTTCAGGTCGCTCCCGGGATCTATGCCGAGAATCCCGGCAAGCCCCTCGGACCCCCGCATCCGGTCCTGCGAGGAACTCCATTCCAGACTGCAGATCCGCGCGACCGACTGGGCGCGCCGCAGGCCCTCCCTGCTCTTTTCCAGTTCCAGGTGCGCGGTCCTGAGTTCGTCGTTCGAGGCGAGCAGCGAGCCGGAATAGTCGCTGAACGCGTAGACTATTGCCCCCGCGACAAAGGTGAAAATCAGGATCGCGGTGGCCCAGGCGTAGGGATCGGATACGAACGCGACCGGATCGTAGCTCGGCCGGGCTCCGCCGACGGTTGAACGGACGGCGAGCAGGAGATAGGTCGCGACGCAGGCGGCAAGTCCCGCCAGGCCCGCCCGCGCCCCCTTGAACACGAGCAGGAGCAGCGGCGCCAGGACCATCACCAGGATCGCGGTCGAAAGCAGGCCGTTCTGGAACACCGCGATGAAACCGTTGGACCACATGGCGAACACGACCCACGCGGCCTTGAATCCGTAAGGGAGCCTGCGGCGCAGCAGCGCGAGGGTGATGCCGATCACCAGCGAGACCAGGCTCACGGCGATTTCCGGCCGCCAGCCCGCCGAGGCCGCCCGCAGGATATTGATCCCCACCATGGGAATGCCCAGGAACGCGAGGCCCACGAGGAAACGGTTCGCCAGTGTCTCCCTGATGCTCCGAAGGCTGGGGTTCATGCCGCGCTCCTTCAGGCGGATGGTACTGCCGTTCTACCCGCGAAACAATGGCATCGCCGCAGGGGAGATGCAGTGCCCCGATGCAAGGGCCGGGGCGAACGAGTTGACACCGCAGGTACTCCGACTTGGCGATTATTCAGGATCACCTACCGGTGTCGATGATCGGGAAGAAGACATGCCCGTGCTGGGCATGCTCGACAACGACGAGTGCGAATGGTACGAACTGTCCCTCGACGAGACGCCCCAAGTAACGGTCCATTTCGACGGATCAGTAAAGGCGATGGCCTCCTGGCACTGAGCCGCCAGCTACCCACTCACCTTCGCTGATTTACGGATGCTGCCGAACCGCCCCGCCCGCGGGAAGCGGTAGCGTAAACCAGAAGGTGCTGCCGGAGCCCTCTTCGCTCGTCGCGCCGAACTCACCGGCCATCAGGGCCACCAGGCGGCGGGCGAAGGCAAGCCCCAGCCCCATGCCCCCGAAACGGCGCGTCAGCCCCTCTTCTCCCTGCCTGAACGGCTCCAGGAACTCCTTCAGCCGTCCCTCGGCGAATCCGATCCCATGATCCTGCACCTCGAACCGGATGACGGGAATCGTGGCGTTTCCGTCGGCCGATCCGATCCTGACCATCACCGGTCCGCGGTCGGAGAACTTGACCGCATTGTCCATAAGGATTTCCAGCACCTGGGCGATGCGCCGCGGATCCCCGTGAAAATGCGATGAGACAAGCCCGGGATCGATCCGGCGCTCCAGCGCGATCCCCTTCTCCGCCGCCGCATCGCGGACGGCGCTTTCGGCTCCAGCCACCGCCTCGTCCAGCGTGAAATCGCGCAACGCAAGGCTGAGGCTCGACGATTCCGCCTGCGTGTAATCCAGGATGCCGCCGATGAGCTTGTCCAGCCGGTTCGCCGCCTTGACGATGATTTCCGCGCATTCGCGGGTTTTCGCGTCGGCGGTTCTTCCGGATATGAGATAGCCCATGCCCGAAATATGGTTCAGCGGCGTCTTCATCTCGTGGCTCACGGCGGAAAGGAGCGCGCTCTTCGCGCGGTCGGCGCTCTCCGCCCGCTCTCTCGCCGCAGCCAGTTCGATGGTTCGTTCGTGAACCAGTTCCTCCAGGTTGTCCCGATGGCTCGCCAGTTCGCCGTTCGCCGCGGCCAGTTGGTCGAGTGCCTCCTGCAGTTCCTCGGCCATGCGCTTCCGCTTTTCGGCTTCGCCCATCGCGCGGATGTAGGCCGCATTCGCCCTGCTGCGCGCGAAGAACGCGAACCATCCGACCATGACGAAAAGCACGGTCAGAACCTGCCACTGGTTGAAGCTCGCGGCGTGGTTCGGCGTCGGGAGCATGCCGTTTTTCTGCGCCAGGATGATGCCGAATATGCTCGCGGAACTGATCAGGATCGTATGGATCAGCCCCCGCACCCCGAACAGGACATTTCCATCTTGGTTTGACATTGTGCACAATGTTTCTTGACAGATTGCGGTTTAGATTGCCTAATGGTAGATCCGTACCAAAGATTGCAGACGGCGACGTCCGCAGTCTTTGGTACGGTTTTTTAATAATCACCAATACACGCATTCTCAAAAGTCTCCATTTATCCCAAGTCACAATTTTGCATCCGATCCGGAGGAGAAAAAATGAAAAAATCCCATCTTTCCGGGATAGTTCTATCCCTTGCCCTCGCCCTGACCATGGGCTGTGACGTGGGCATGAACCAGCTCGACCCTGAACCGCAACCGCAAACGCAGCCAGAGCCGCAATCACAAAGCGCTGGCATCCGCAGTATCGTCGTGTCGGGATATCAGCTTGATGGCGGATTTTCGCCGGACAGGGAACGGTTTTCTGTTTTTGTCGACCGCCCCGTGGTGAGCCTCACTGCAGAGGCGGATACTCCCCAAGCCTCCGTGAGGTACAGCGTCGCCAATCCGGCATCGATCGCGCTCAACGAGGGCAGGAATACGGTCCTGGTTCGCGTCGAAGGCGGAAAATCCTACGAGCTCGACATCTGGCGCTGCAACGCCACCGCCGACACCGTGGATTCAATGGCAGGAAGCGTCCTGGATATTCCGGTCAGCTACAAGGTCTACGAGGGAAACCAACTCGTCTACTCGATCGAGACCGGCAGCGCAAAATCCCAGCCCCTGTATTTTGCCGACAGGATATCCTACCGCATCGTCGCCGGCGCTCGGGGAAGGGCGAGCAACGCGTTAGAGAACTACATCCGCACGAAAGAATCGACCAGGCTCTCCTTCATCTGCCAAAGCCACGAACAGCCAACCTTCGCCGCCGAGGCGCCGCGCGTCCTCTCGCTTGCATGGACCAGTGACGCGGCTTCCGAACTCGATCTCAAACGCGCGGACCTCGAGTGGCACGAATTCGAAGAAGGCGAACTTCTTGACCTGCAGGCCATCGATTTCGTGAAGGTAGAGCTGAGCTCGGCCGCCGAAGCGGATGAAACATCCCTGTCAGGCACGGGTATCAAGCTGGATTTCGACAGCGTGCCGGGTTCGTTATCCGGCTTTTCCCCTGCAGAGGTGGATTCCACCATGGACGGCGAAGGCCGGTTCCGCACGACAGCCCTGTTCGATCTCAGAAGGTTCGACATCGTCGACGGCCGGCACTCCGTCACGGTCACCGCCTACGACCGCGCAAACAACCGGGTGCGGCGCGATGTGCGATTCATCTCGATGAGCGGATTGCCTGAAGCCGGCGCCAGCCTGGCGGATCGCTGCGTCATCGATGGTTTCGCCGCCAATGCCGCTGTCTGGGGCACCTCCTTAGAACTCTTCGGGGTTAATCCCCGCGCACGTTCCATCCAATCCGGCGAACAGGGCCCGGTGACCGGCATGGTACAGCTCAATTTCAGCGTAAAGGACAAGAAGACGAAAGCACTGGAGCCGCTTCTCGGCTTCCATGTCCACCGCTCGGAGGATGCGGGTTCATCCTTCACGTATGTGGGCACGGAGCATTTCGGATCGATGGGCCCCGACCAGGACACAAGTTATTGGGATACGGACAGCAGGCTGGAAATAGGAAAGGGCTATGTCTACAAGGTCACGGCCTTCACCGAGGCAGGCAAGAGCAACGAGATCTCCGCAATCAGCGCGCCGGTGATGCTCATGCCATCCTTCACCCTCGATCTTGCCAGCCCCCTCGATGGCGCTCATCTACCCGCCGGCAAAGCGCCCACGCTCAAATTCCGCATAAGCGAGCCGGAGCTCTGGAACCCGTCGGTATCCGACAGCTTCAACTTCTGCCCTGTCATCAAGGACAAGACGGGATCATGGAAATTCTATGCGATGTTCAAATATGACCTCGTAAATCGCGTCCTCCTTCGTTATTCGTTCGATCGCGTGGGGGGGGATTGGGTGGAGTTCGCCAGCGGCGAAAGGGTCAAGGAATTCCTCGCATTCGATTCATCCCGCGGCATCGTCACCCTGAATCCCGGCCTCTTCGTGGGTGCCTGCAACCTCAATGGTGGAGATTTCCTGCTGCAGTCCGGCGTCGCCTACGAATGGAACATCATCGGCAATTGGTGGGGAGCGGAAGCACCCTACTTTTATGCCGTAAGGAGCGCGGATTCGGGAATTCAGGACAGCCCCTACCTATCCATGAGCTCAAGCAGCGCGGACAGCTACTGGCGGGGCTATGATTCCACGAACGGCTGGTTTGAACTGATCGCCGACTGAGGAGCGGAACATGAAGCACACACCGGAGAAGAACGTTATGCGATTCGTGACTTTGATGCTCCTGTCCGCCCTGGCAGCCGGATGCAGCATCGCCGGAATAAGTACTGGCGCGAATGGCGAGGGGCCGGCGGACATCGCTTCCCCTTCGCCTCCCATGTCGCCCTACAAGGCTTTCATGCCGGCAAGCCAGGAAGAAATCCATGCGGAGGCGCTCCAGGGAAACGTGAATGAAGAAATCCTGATCGCCCGCACTGTCCGTGATTTCGATCCTGCAGCATTCCGGGCTCGCGGCGTGGAGGTGCTTTCATCCTTCAAACTCGGCGATGCCGTATATTACAGGCTGCGGGCGGGGCGCACTTCCTTCAAGAAGGCGAAATCCCTGTCCCGTTTGCCAGGCATCGCATATATCGAACACGAAATCCTGTACAGCGCGCCTGCCGTCGAACGCGCAGCGCCTCAGCCCCCCGTCCCCGGCTCGAAAGGCGCCCTGGAAATCGCCGGAGTCCTGAACGATCCGAAAACCTGGGGGCGCTTCGGCCACTTCGAGACCACCGGCGCACTGGAAGCCTACAAGCGCTTCGGATTCGGGGCAAACGACGTCTATGCGGCGGTTATCGATACCGGCATCAATATGAACCACGAGGATTTCATGGAGGGCGGGAAATCCATCGTGGAATTCGCGAAAAGCGCCTACGTTTCCAAAGACGGCGGAAAAACCTTCACTTATGTGGGAGAGGGTGAACCGCTCGTCGAGATTCCCGGAGGAGAGAATTGGGATAATGTCGGACACGGGACCCATGTTTCCGGCACCATCGCCGCGCTCGGAAACAACGGCATCGGAGTTGCCGGTGTCGCCTGGGACAAGGTGAAACTCATATCGTACAAAGGCCTCGGCGACCGTGGCGGATCCGACTGGGCAGTCTACTCTTCCTTGTCCGATCTGGCGAAATGGAAGCAGGAAAAAGGAATAACGCAGACCATTCCCGTCAACATGTCGCTGGGCTCCAATTATTCCAGCAGCTTTTCCGCCGACATGATCAGCGAAGCGCAGAGGAACGGCATCCTGATCGTGGCCGCGGCGGGCAACGATGGGTACAGGACGGAGGCCACCTATCCCGCGGCGTACCAAGGTGTGCTCGCCGTAAGCGCCGTCAGGGCCAATGGTGAAAAGGCCTCATTTTCCACCGTGGGCAACTTCGTTTCAGTGGCCGCTCCCGGCAACTCGATTTATTCTACCGGTAATCATGCTGCTGACGATTATTTCGATTCGTCCGGCACTTCCATGGCGACTCCTTTCGTTACGGGACTAATCGCCTACATGCTGAGCTTCGACAACACCCTCGCACCGGACCAGATAAGGACCATCATCGAAGAGAGCGCGACCGATCTTGGCATGGACGGCCGGGACATCATCTATGGCCACGGCATGGTGAACGTCGAGAAGGCGATCGAGCGCGTAGTGCGGCGCGATATTCCCGCCGCCGGTTCGCGTTATGCGACAGGTACGGCAAAAGTCAGGGTGAGTAATACCAGCACGTTATACGACTCCGGTCTCGAAGGCGAAGGACTGGAAAAGCTGATGCTCCAGCAGCCGGTGTACCTGTATGACGCTGATGGAAATTATGTATGCCAGACCCTGACGTCCGGCAACGATGGAATCGCTCAGTTCAGTCTGCTCAAGCCCGGAAGATACACTGCCAGGACGAACTTCTTCGGCAAGGGCGCGAAGGCCGTCTTCGAGGTACGAAGCGAAGGGGATGTGGAAGTCGATTTGGAAGTCGATGCGCCGGTTGTCTACATCCAGACCCTGCCCAACGTCGCCACGGATCCGGAATCCATGTCGATCGCCGACACCATACTCACCCTGCATGACAGTCAGGGAAACGTGATCGCCGGTCCTTATGATTCGGATAGTCTCGATACGCTCGCGTTCTCGCCCGTAGCCGGGAAAACATACGTTCTCAAGATCGATTGCTACTCGGTGTGGTGGGAGGGTGAAAACTGGCCTTTCACGGGCGAATACGGCCTGGTCGTGAGCCCGAAGCAGAGGGCCAGAGTGAACAGCCGTGAAGGACGCGGCGATGATCTGGCTGAGGATGATTTGATGGAGGAGAACGACAGCTTCGCCGACACCAAGGAAATCGAGGTGGAGAAGGAGTACGGCCTGTATCTGGGCGACTCCGATTATTTCAGGTTCACCTGGAATCCCGCGCAGGCGCAGTAAACGCCGGGCGATCGAGGAAGGCGGCGGCTTCTCCGCCGCCTTCCTTCCCGGGCTTCATCATGGTTGACCATCACTTCGGAAAAACCGATAAAACAGTAATGTGCAGTGTCCATGTAGCCTGGATCGACTTCGCCGGGCCACTGAACACGCCATATGTGGATGGACCTGACCCTCACCCCAGCTCCGTCATCCGCTCCGCCAGATCCCAGAATTTCCGCGCAAGCTCGGGGTCGCGCGAACGGGCCGACGTGCGCGCGGGGCGCAGGTTGTCATAGCAGACGCCGCTTTGCCCTTCCACGTCGGACGACAGCGCCAGATGCACGGCGGTGCGCGCGCCCTCGTGCGGCGTCTTGCCGATCAGGCGCAGCGTCAGCTTCAGCATGAAGGGCATCTTCCCCTGGTTGCGGAAAAAATCCGACCGCACCATGCCCGGCTGCGCGCAGGTGGCCGTGACCCCCGTGCCCGCCAGCCTTCGGGCGAGCTCGTAGGTGAAAAGAATGTTCATCAGTTTCGAATCGGCGTAGGCCCGGTTGCCCGACCAGGTCCTGCTGCCCGACCAGGCCCTGCTGGCCGACCAGGTGCCCCTTTCGCCATGCCGGACGGCCTTTTCGTAGCGGTCCAGCGACAGGCGCGAAATCACGTGCATGCCCGAGCCCACGTTCACGATCCGCGAAGGCGCGGATCGTTTCATCAAATCCAGCAGCAGCATTGTCAGCAGGAAGGGGCCAAAGGCGTTCACCCCGACGGTCCACTCGATGCCGTCCTTCGTCAGCGCGGGCTGCGTGATGGAAACGCCCGCGTTGTTCACCAGGATGTCCAGCCGGTCGAAGCGCTCAAGGAATTCGCGGGCGGACTTCCGGATGGATTCCTGCGACGACAGGTCCAGCGACAGCAGGTGCAGGTCGGAATTGCCCGTCTGGCCCTCGATCTCGCGCAGGGCAGCCTGGCCCGATTCGGGGCTGCGGCTCGTCATTACCACCCGCAGGCCAGCCTTGGCCAGTTCGCGCGCGGTTTCCTTCCCCATGCCGGTGTTGGCCCCGGTGACCAGCGCGGTTTTCATGCCCCACCCTCGACCTTGGCCTGGACGACTTCGCCCGAGCGCACCCCGGAAAGGCACAGGAACGAAAGAAGGAAAAACACAGGACAGACCAGGAAAATCACCCGGTAATTTCGGCCCGCCAGGTCGATGATCGTGCCGTTCAGGATGGGCCCCAGGGTGCCGGCCAACGTCGTGGCGATAAAATACAGGCCCGACAGGGTGCCCGACAGATCTTCGGAATCGGCGCTGTCCACGACCAT
>CAYRXK010000061.1:0-13733 GCA_964428265.1 uncultured Treponemataceae bacterium | reverse complement strand
CTATAAGTGTCCGTATGGCCGCAGTATATCCGGTTTGCCGCATCGAAGTAAAGCCGATGCCCGGGACCGCCTGCAGTGACGGCCAGTTGTGGATATTTTGTGGATATTTTGTGGAAAACTTGTGGATTCCCTTGTGGAAAAACCATGTAAACCTTGATGAGACAATCCAGATCGATGCTTCTTCGGGGAGAGGCGGTTAATTTTACTGGAGTTTTTGGATGCTTTTGGTTAACATACGGTTCGTTTTATATAGATTGTACGGGCGGGTGGCCATTTTGTTTACTATACGTCCACGCGGATTTTCCCAGGATGTCGACTACGTTACCGCTTGCTTTCCTGTGGAAAACTTGTGTAAATGTCATTCGTTGCCTGGGGAAACAGCTGAATGGACAAAGAGACCGACCACGTGAACACACTCTGGGAAGCCGCCCTGCGGAAAGCGCGGGAAGGCCTTTCGGAACACGAGTTCGCCATGTGGTTTACCCTTTCGCTCCTGCGCGCCGATGACGACACCTTCACGGTGTCCGCCAGCAATTCCTTCCAGCGCGACCAGTTCAACCGCAAGTACCGCCAGTACCTGGCTTCCTGCCTTTCCGACGTGGCCGGGCGCGAGGTCGCGCTTCAGGTGGTCGCCGGCACCTCGATCCCCGAAACTCCCGCAGCCCCGCCCGCACGGCAGGAACCGATCCCGGTACTGCCGGAACCGGCCGGCCGACCCTCGACCCGGACGGAACCACAGAACAGGTCCGAATTTCCGACCAGGGGCGAACCGCCGCAGAGCCAGGGCTCGCGCAACCGCCCCGAAAAGCATCCGATGCTGCGGCTGGACTACCGGTTCGACAACTACGTGGTGGGCGAAAACAACAAGTTCGCGGTAAACGCATCCGACGCGGTGTCGCGCACGCCGGGCAGGGTCTACAACCCCCTGCTGGTGTACGGCGGCGTCGGCCTGGGAAAGACCCACCTGATGCACGCCATCGGCAACCACGTGTACGCCACCCGGTCGCAGGAACGGATCATCTGCATCACGGCCGAGGAATTCACCAACGAATTCATCCAGACGATCCACGACCGGACCACGCAGGCCTTCAAGAACAAGTACCGGAGCGCCGATTACCTGCTGATCGACGACATCCACTTCCTGCAGAACAAGCCGGGCGTGCAGGAAGAGCTGTTCCACACCTTCAACGCGCTGTACGACGCCGACAAGCAGATGGTGTTCACCTGCGACCGGCCGGTTTCCGAGCTTAAAAACCTTTCGGATCGCCTGCGTTCCAGGTTCGAGCGCGGCCTGAACGTGGACCTGCAGCCTCCGGAATACGAGACGCGCTGCGCGATCCTGAAGAACAAGGCCAACCTCTCCAAGTCCACGGTGTCCGACGAGGTGATAGAGATTATAGCCAAAAACGTGGCCACCAACGTGCGCGACCTTGAGGCGGCGCTGACCAAGCTGATGGCCTACGCGGACCTGGTGCACCAGGACATTACGCCGGAAATCGCGCGCAAGCAGCTGAAGGATACCTTCAGCAAGTTCCGGCACGGCAGCGTCACGGTGGACGCGGTGATGCGCGCGGTGGCCGAGCACTACAAGCTCAGTTTCGTCGACCTGAAGGGCAAGAAGCGCAGCAAGAACATCGCCTTTCCGCGCCAGGTGGCCATGTTCATCATCCGCGAGATCACCGAATACTCCACCACCGAGATCGGCATGGAATTCGGCGGGCGCGACCATACGACGGTGATGCATTCCTGCCAGAAGATAGAAGAGCGCCTGAAGCTGGACCCGAACCTGGATTCGACCCTGCAGGGCCTGATCCGCATCGCCAAGGAATCGGGCACCAGGGGTTGATCGGTATCCTGATCGGATGCGCTCCGCACAACCTGTGGACATCCCGCGGGAAACCGGGCATGTCTTGTGGAAAAACGGCGCCAGGCGCGCGATTGTGGATAAAAGGAACAGATTGGACACAGGTTTTCCACAGGCGATAAGTATATCGGTGGAATGGAATTAAAGTGGTTATCCACATATTGGTTGCCCTTATTACTATTATTACTATTCTTTATATATACATATCCAATAAGAACAGGGATCCGGAAAACCCGATTTTCCGCGTTCCTGACACCGATCCCGGTTCGCAATCCGGGCGTGCCTTGCTATACTGTTCCGTATCGCATCGCCATGACGATGGAGGAATCCGATGAAGTTCACCTGTGACAAATCCAGCCTTGCCCGCGAAATCTCCTTTGCCCAGGAAGTCATCGCGTCGCGCAACGCGCTCTCCATAATGTCGAACGTGTACCTCGAGGTTACGGATTCCAGCCTGCTCATACGCGCCACCGACGTAAAGGTGGGATTCGAGACTTCTATTCCCGTCTCGGACGCGGTTCCCGGTTCGGTTACGGTGTTCTGCGACAAGCTGACCGGTATCCTGTCCTCGCTGCCCGACGGCGAGGTCACGGTGGAACGCCAGGACGGCCGCGTGTCTCTGCGCCCCTCCACCAAGAAGGTGCGGTTCCAGCTGAAGACGATTTCGGGCGAAAAGTTTCCCGAATTGCCGCGGGTGGCGGATGCTTCGTATTTCGAGGTTCCGGCCCGCGAGCTGCGCGCCATGGTAACCCAGACGATCTTCGCGGTGTCGACCGACGAGACGCGCTATTTCATGAACGGCGTGTTCATGGAAAAGGCGGCCGACGGCGCGCTGGTTATGGTGGCCACCGACGGCAGGCGGCTTTCCTGGGCCAAAAAGGACCTGGACGGCGCGGTGCCCGACTTCCGCGGCGTGATCGTGCCGCCGAAGGTGCTGTCCATCCTGCTGAAGCGCGCAGGCGACGAGGGCATGGTGCAGATGGCCGTCACGGACAAGAACCTGTTCCTGAAGTTCGCCAGCTATTCGATTTCCAGCGTGCTGATCGAGGGGCAGTTCCCCAACTACCAGAAGGTGATTCCCCAGAACCAGCGGCTTTCGTTCAGCGTGCGGCGCCAGGACCTGTCCGAGGCGCTGAAGCGCGTGTCCATCTTCGTGGAGCAGAAGTCCAACCGCACCTACTTCGGCCTTTCCGGCGGCACGCTGACCCTGTCGTCCGAGGAAAGCGAGATCGGCCAGGCCCGCGAGGAACTTCCCTGCCGCTACGAGGGCGACGACCTGACCATCGCGCTGAACTACCGCTATGTCGAGGAACCCCTGAAGGCGATGGACGCCGAGACCCTGACCGTGGAGTTCTCCGAGCCTTCGCGCGCCATCACCGTGCGGCCCGAGCCGGCGCAGGATTATTTCCACGTGGTGATGCCGATGCAGCTGGAGTGAGGCGCGCGGCGCCCGACGCCTGATGTCCTTCCGACGGGTACGTTTCGCCTCGTTCCGCAACTTGCAGGATGCCGAGCTGTCCACCGACGCGCGGCGCGTGTTCCTGGTGGGCGAGAACGGGCAGGGTAAGACCAATTTCCTTGAAGCGCTGTACTACCTCTGCTACGGATCGTCGTTCCGCGGTCCGGTGGACGCGCAGGTGCCGGCCAGGGGCTCGTCCGCCTTCGCGGTCGCGGGGATCTGGTCGCCGGACGGTATCGGCCGGGCGGACGGCATCGCGGCGCCGGACGATGTCCGGTCGCCGGATGAAACGATTTCCATGTCGATGGCGGACAAGGTCAAGGATATCCGCATCAACGGCAAGCTCCTGAAGGACCGCAAGGAGCTGGTTTCGCACAACCCGGCGGTGGTGTTCTGCCACGAGGATTTCAGCTTTGCCGATGGCGACCCCGAACGGCGGCGCTTTTTCTTCGACCAGTGCGCGGGCATGCTGTCGGTGGCCTACATTGACGCGCTGCGCAACTACCGCCGGGTGCTGAAGCAGCGCAACGCGGCCATCCGCGACCAGAACCACGAACTCCTGGACTTGCTGGACCTGCAGATCGCGGTGGCGGGCCTTGAGTTGATGCGCGACCGAACCGACCTTGCGCGCGCCTTCGCGCCCGAATTTCCCGGCATGTACGAGTCGGTGTCGCTGCTGGGGCGCGAGGTGGCGCTGGAATATAGGCCCAGCTGGCCCGCGGATGCCGGGATCGACCGGGTCACGGAGCATCTTTCGTCGCGGCGGGCGGGCGAGATCGCCTTCGGCACGAGCCTGTCGGGGCCGCACCGCGACCGCTGGGTGTTCAGGTCGCAGGGCTCGGACTTTTCCGCGACGGCATCCACGGGGCAACTGCGGCTGGCGTCGCTGGTGCTGCGTGCGGTGCAGGCCACCCTGTACGCGCGGCGCTCAGGCGCCTGGCCGGTGCTGCTGCTGGACGACGTGCTCCTGGAACTGGACGTGGGCAAGAGGCGGCGCTTCCTTGCGCTATTGCCCGGCAGGGAATCGGGCGCGCAGGCCTTCTTCACCTTCCTGCCCGAGGAACCGTGGCGGGAATACGCCGATCCGGATACGCTGGTCTACAGGGTGGAACATGGGCGATTCGAAGCATAAGGACGACGCGCGCGTAAAGGAGGTCTCCAAGCTCCTGGAAGCCTTCTTCGACCGTGAGACCCTGCGCTCGGGCGGGCGTTACGTGGCCTTTGTCGGCGCCTGGCGCCACCTGGCGGGATCGCATCTGGCCGACCACTCCCGCCCGGTGGACCTGAAAAACGGCATCCTGATCGTGGGCGCCGAGCATCCCGGCTGGATACAGCTCCTGCAGATGAAGCAGGAATCCATCCTGGCGCGGGTGCAGTCCGAATATCCCGACCTGCAGGTGCGCGCGCTGGCGTTCCGGCTGGCCGATCCGCGCGAAGGCGGGGAACCAGGGCCGCCGGCGGCCAAGACTCAGCCCGAAGCGCCCGAACCTGAACCCGCCCGTACGGAACCTCGACCCGTACCGACAAACCTTCGATCCGCACCGACCCAACCCCGCCACGAAGGATCCGGAACCGCGGCAAGCTTGCCGCCCGAGCTTCGCGCGATTTTCGGCAGGCTGCGGGGAAAACTGCACGAATAGCAGACAAGCATTCCGGTCCGCCGGCGTTTCTTTCTTGACGTATAGGGAAAGCTGTAGTTGAATTGTTCACAACGCCGAACATTTGTACATTCGGCGCTACTTTTGTCAGGAGGGAATACGTATGAGGAAAATGATCCTGAGCGCGCTCGTATGTCTCTTGCTCGTCGGAACGGCGTTCGGCGCCGGGCCAGGAAAGAAAGTGATCCTGATCTGCGACAAGATCGGCACCAACCCCTTCCTGACGCAGATGCAGGACGGCCTGGCGGCCATGAAGGCCAAATACGGGCTTACGACCGCCATCAGCGAGATGGCCGACGCCTCGGCCTGGGAAGATTCCATCCGCGCGGCGGTGATGGAAAAGTATGACCTGATCATCGTGGCGGGCAGCCAGGGCGCGGACCCGATCAATGCGGTGGCCACCGAATTCCCGAAGGCAGCCACCTATGTGCTGGTGGATGCGATCCGCAACAATCCCAACCTGAAGAGCATCGCGTTCCGGGAAGCCGAGGGCGCCTACCTGATCGGCATGATCGCCGGCCTGGTGAATCCGACGAACAAGTTCGGCGCGGTGCATGCGTCGCAGTCGCAGAGTTCCTACAAGTGGCGCTGGGGCTACATGGAAGGCGTCAAGGCCGTCCGGGGAGCCAACGTGACCTTCATGTTCAATTACACCAACTCCTATACCGATGCGGCCAAGGCGAAGGAATTCGCGCTGCAGCAGGCGGCGGCGGGCTGCGGCTTCATCAACGCGGCGTCGGCGGTGGCGGATTTCGGCACCTTCGAAGCGGCGAAGGAAAAGAAGTTCTATACGTCAGGCCAGGACCAGGACAGGACCAATCCGAACAATCCCTGGATCCTGACCACCCAGATCAAGGATACCAGCATGGTCATCACCCGGCTGATCGAGCAGTACATGACCGGCAAGCTGACCATGGAAAATGAACTTTACGGGATCAGGGAAGGGGTCATCGGCGCGCTCTACATCACCAAAGACGGGCCGAATCCGATCAACCCGATCCTTACCAAGGACATGATCGCGAGAGTGAAGAAGGCGGCCGACGACATCGCCTCGGGCAAACTCAAGCTCGAAGTGCCGATGGAAGTCAAATAAATCGAGGGCGCCGGTTCCCGCCGGGGGAACCGGCGCCGTTCGCGCTTCGAACCAGGCATAACGCACGCGGCGTCGTCCCGGGAGGATTCAGTTTTGGGCCATATTCTCGAGATGAAGGGAATCACCAAGTGGTTCGGTTCCCTGGAAGCGAATTCCGCGGTGGACCTTTCGCTTTCGCCGGGGGAGATTCTTGCCGTGGTGGGCGAAAACGGCGCGGGCAAGACTACGCTGATGAAGATTCTGTACGGGCTGGAAAAGCCCGATTCGGGATCGATCGTGCTGAAGGGCGCCGCGTACGCGCCGCACAATCCCCGCGAGGCGATCAGGCAGGGAATCGGCATGGTGCAGCAGCACTTCATGCTGTTTCCCGACTTTACGGTCGCCGAAAACATCGTGTTCGGCCTAGAGCCGCGGCGCGCGGGGATTGTCTTCGACCGGGAAAAGGCTACGGAACGGGTCCGCGAACTGTGCGACCGGTATGCGCTCCGGATCGATCCGGCCGCGCTGCTGCGGAACTGTCCGGTGGGCCTGCAGCAGCGTGTCGAAATCCTGAAGATCCTGAATCAGAACGCGGACATCATCATACTGGACGAACCTTCCGCGGTGCTTACGCCCCAGGAAGTGGACGAACTGATGAAGACGATCCGCAGGCTGGCCTCGATGGGCAAGTCGTTCATCATCATCACCCACAAGCTGCGCGAGGTCATGGAAGTGTCGGATCGCGTCATCGTGCTGCGGCAGGGCAAGGTGGTGGGGCGCCTGGAAACGAAGGACACGACGACGGCCGAATTGTCGTACCTCATGGTGGGGCGTACCCTTGCGGAGCCGGTGATCGGCGAACGGCCCGTGGCGGGCGATGTGCTTCGCGTCGAGCACCTGGCGTTGCGCGACAGCCGGGGGCACCAGGTGCTGAAGGGAGTGTCGCTGCACGTGGGTTCGGGCGAAATCGTCGGAATCGCGGGCGTGTCCGGCAACGGCCAGAGCGAACTGGTGGAATGCATCACCGGTCTTTCGGAACCCGAGTCCGGAACGGTGATCCTGAATGGCAAGGACATTACCGGGAAAAGGTCCGGCGAGGTGCGGGCCTCGGGCTGCGCCCACATTCCCGAGGATCGGTACGCCTACGGATGCGCTGCCGGCGCGACGCTTGCGGAAACGATGCTGATGGGAAGGCAGCGAACTCCGGAGTATTCCGGGCTGGGTACCCTTAAGATCGGCGCCATCAGGAAATTCGCCAGGAACGTGCTGGACAAGTACGGAGTGAAATACGGAGCGGTCGGCCAGAAGGCCTCCGAGCTGTCGGGCGGGAATCTGCAGAAGCTCATCGTGGCGCGCGAGATCGAACTGAACACGCCCTTCATGGTGGCGGCCGAACCGACGCGCGGCGTGGATGTCGGCGCGATGGAGTTCATCCACGAAAAACTGCGTGAAAAGCGGGAGTCGGGCGGTTCGATACTCCTGATTTCTTCGGAGCTTTCGGAAATCCTGGCGCTGAGCGACAGGATCTACACCATGTACGGCGGAACGCTGAACGCCGAGTTTCCCAGGCGCGAGGCGGACGAGGAAAAACTGGGTTTCTACATGATGGGCTGCAATACGGCGCCGCAGTGCGTCGATGGCGAGGCCGCCTATGCGTGACAGGTGGTACGGTCTCTTGCGCAAGGCGGGGAGCCTGGCCAGAAGCATGCTGGTTCCGATCATCGCGGTGTTCGCGGGATTGCTGGTCGGCGCGGTCGTGCTGCTGGCGATAGGCGAGGACGCCGCATCGATTTTCGGAAAGATGCTGAAAGGCGGATTCGGATCCGCATATTACTTCATGGCGACGCTCACGCGGTCGGTGCCGATCATCCTGTGCGGCCTTGCGGCCATCGTTTCGTGGCGTGCGGGTTTCTACAATATCGGCGGAGAAGGCCAGCTCGTGGTCGGGGGATTCGTGGCCACCCTGAGCGCGCTTTTCCTGCCGCTGCAGGGCATCGCGGGGATCGTCGCGTCGATAATGGCCGCCATGCTGGCCGCCGGCGCGTACGCGCTGTTCGCCGCATGGCTGCGTTCCAGGTTCGGCGCGGTGCTGGTGATCACCACCCTCATGTTCAACTACATCGCCAACTTCATCACGTTCTACTTCGTGGCGTTCCCCCTGAAGGACAATTCGGGCGACGGCATCGTGGCACGCACGGTCCTGATCGACAAGTCGCTCTGGCTTCCGAGGCTGGTGAAGGGTTCGACGTTCAATCTCTCGTTTCCCATCACCATCGCGGTCGCGCTGCTGGTCCTGTTCGTGATCAGGCGCACGTCGTTCGGCTACGAGTCCAGGATGGGCGGCCTTAATCCGAGGTTCGCGGTGTTCGGCGGGGTGCGCCTGGGCCGCGTGATGCTGGCGACCATGTTCCTGTCCGGCGCGCTCGCGGGGTTCGGCGGGGCGCTGGAAGTGCTCGGGCTTCGCCGCTATTACATGCACGCCATGCTGAGTTCGCCGGGCTATGCCTGGACCGGGCTGATGGCCGCGCTGATATCCAACCTCAATCCGGTCGGTACGGTGATAACCTCGATATTCCTGGCGGGCATACAGACCGGAGGCGGCGCGGTCGAACGGGCCACGGACGTTCCGCTCGAGATCACCATGGTGATCCAGGCGTCGATGACCATCATGGTTTCGTCCAACCTGCTGGGCAACTGGATTTCCGGAAAGCGGGCGGCCAGGAAAAAAGGCGGGGTGGCGGCATGACATTCGATCCGAACTATGTCGCGGTCGTCATCAATTCGACGATCCGCATGACGACGCCCACGCTGTTCGTGGCGCTGGGTTCGGCGCTCTGCTCGCGGGCGAAGGTGTTCAACGTCGCGCTGGAAGGGCAGATGCTGGTGGGGGCCTTTTCCGCCATCGTGGCCAATTATGCTACCGGGAGCGTGCCGTTGTCGATCCTGGCGGCGATCGCGGTGTCGATGCTGCTTTCCTTCGTGGTCGGATTCCTGCAGGTGCAGTTGAAAGGCTCGGATATGGTGGTGGGCACCTCGGTGAATCTGCTGGCCTCGGGGGCGACGACCTTCCTGCTGTACGTGATTTTCGGGGTGAAGGGCGTGTTCACCAGCACCAAGCTTGTGGGAATACCGAAGATTCGCCTGCCCCTGGTGGATGGCGTACCTGTTCTCGGCACGATTTTCAGCCAGCTTACCCTGCTGGATTACCTGTCCGTGGTGGTGGCGCTGGGCATGTGGTTTTTCCTGTTCCGCACCGTGGCGGGGTTCAGGCTCCGGGCGGTGGGCATGAATCAGGATGCCACGGTGAGTTTGGGCATAAACGCCATCCGCACCAAGATCGCCGCCGTGCTCTTTTCGGGGGTGCTGTGCGGCATCGGCGGATCGCTGCTGACGCTGGGACAGGTCACCCTGTACACGGAAAACATCACGGCGGGGCGCGGATTTTTCGCGATGGCCGCCGCGTCGCTCGGAAGGGCGCATCCGCTGGGCGTGGTACTGTCCTGCTTTTCGTTCGGGTTCGCTGAAGCGATCGGATTCGCGCTGCAGAATTCGGCCGTGAAGAGCCAGCTTACCATGGCGATACCGTACATCGTGACGGTCGTGGCGCTTTCGCTGTCCAGCGGCAAGCTCCGCGCCGACCGGAACGGAATATGAGGGACGATAGATGAAGGACGCGATATGAAGGACGGCGACACGGCGCAGAACGTACTGCCCTGCATCAGGATCCGGCCGGGCGACATACCCGCGCGGGTCATCACCTGCGGCGACCCCGCCCGCGCCGAACGCATCGGCGGCCTTCTTGAAAACGGTAAGTGCCTGGCCAGGAACAGGGAATTCTGGACATTTTCGGGCACATGGAAGGGCACCGAGGTGGCGGTCGTGTCGCACGGCGTGGGCGCGGGCGGCGCGGCGATCGCCTTCGAAAGCCTATGGCGGGCCGGGGCGCGCGTGATCATCCGCACGGGCACCTGCGGCGGCATGCAGGAGGGGATCGACGCGGGCAGCATCGTGATCGCGACCGCGGCCTGCCGCGAAGAGGGCGTCACCGAGAAGATCGTGCCGCTTTCCTACCCGGCCGTGGCGGATGTCGAGGTGGTCGGGGCCCTGCGCGAAAGCGCTGCCGGGAGGGGAGTCGAGGTTTCGACGGGCATCTGCCTGACCCAGGCCCTGTTCTTTCCCGGCTTGCTGAAATCGACCGTGGAACTGTATGCGAAAGCCGGCGTCCTGGCGATGGAGAACGAACTTGCCAGCCTGCTCGTGGTGGCTTCGCTGCACGGGGTCAAGGCGGGCGGAATCCTGGTCGCCGATGCGAAGGCCTTCGAACTGGTGGGCGTCGAAGGATACGCTCCGGACGCCGAGGTGGTGAAAAAGGCCGTCGAACGGCAGATAGAAGTCGCCCTGGATGCGATCATACGCGTCGCCGTGTGAACATCGCCGGCGGAACGACAGGAGGAAATGAAATGCATGCCTACTCGCTCGATTGGTACCGGAAGAGCGCCGACTACATACTGGAAAAGACCGGAAGGAAACCGGACATCGCGCTGATCCTGGGCTCCGCGCTGGGTTCCCTCGCGGCGGAAATCGAGAATCCGGTGGTCATCGACTACGCGGATATCCCGAATTTCCTGGTTTCGACGGTGGAATCGCATGCCGGAAAGCTGATCTGCGGCACCCTGCGCGGAAAATACGTGGTGTGCATGTCGGGGCGTTTCCACTACTACGAGGGCTACGAGTTCGAGCAGCTCGCCGCGCCCATACGCGTCTTCAAGCTCCTGGGCGCGCGCGCCACCATACTGACCAACGCCGCGGGCGCGATCAACACCACCTACCGGGTGGGCGACATCGTGGTGGTGAAGGACCACATCAAGCTGATCGGCGCCAGCCCCCTGCGCGGACCCAACGTGAAGGAGTTCGGTCCCCGGTTTTTCGACGTGTCCGAAATGTACACGCCCGCGCTGCGGAAGCTCGCGCTCGCGTGCGCGAAGGCGGTGGGGCAGGAATTCCGCACGCACGAGGGCATTTATTTCTATTTCGGGGGGCCGCAGTTCGAGACGCCCGCGGAAATCCGCGCCATGCGCCTCCTGGGGGCCGACGCGGTCGGCATGTCCACCGTGACCGAGGCGCTCACGGCCGCGCACTGCGGCATGGACCTGCTCGCGCTGTCGCTGATGACCAACATGGCCGCGGGCGTGCTGCCCGAACGGCTGTCGCCGCAGGAAGTGTCGGTGGCCGCGAAGGAAGCGTCGACCCGGTTCTCGGCCCTGCTGCGCGAAATCATCTCCACCATACCTTGAAGACGCATACCATGATGGGCGGGGCAACGATGGAACCGTACGTTTTCCGCGGGGTGAGCTACGTGACGCCGGCCGGCGAGATCCGGCACGGTGTGGATATCCGGGTCGAGGGTGGGCGGATCGCCTCGATCTCCGAATCCTCGGGCGGCCAGGGCGGCCGGGGCTCCGGGACGGGCATGCTGCTGCTGCCGGGCTTCTACAACATCCACAGCCATGTCCCGATGACCCTGCTGCGGGGCTACGGCGAGGGCCTGCCGCTGTCCGAATGGCTGTTCGGCAAGATGATCCCCTTCGAGCAGAAGCTCTCCGACGAGGACTGCTACTGGGGCGCCCTGGCGGGCATAGCCGAGATGATCGCGTCGGGAACCGTATCGTTCACCGACATGTACATGCACATGCCGGGGATCGTGCGCGCGGTGGAGGAAAGCGGCATCAAGGCCAACCTCTCGCACGGCTTTTCGCAAGCGCGTCCCGGAGACAGCTTCCTTGACAGCAACGCGCGCCGCGGGACCGATTTCACGCGCCAGGCCGCCGCCCGGATACCCGACGGCAGGCTGGTGGCGGACGCGAGCCTGCACGCCGAGTACACGACGCGGGAAGACCGCGCGGTGCGCGAGCTCGCCGAATGGTGCGCCGGAAACGGCATGCGCATGCATGTGCACATCTCGGAAACCCGCAAGGAACACGAGGAATGCAAGGCGCGCCGCGGCGGCAGGACCCCGGCGGCCTTCCTGGCGGACTGCGGCCTGTTCGACAGCCCCACGACCGCCGCGCACTGCGTCTGGGTCGAGGAATCCGACCTGGACATTTTCGCCGATAAGGGCGTGACCGTGGCGCACTGCCCTTCCAGCAACCTCAAACTGGGATCGGGCATGGCCAACATGGCGCGCTGCCTGGACCGCGGCATCCGGGTGGGCATCGGCACCGACGGCGCGGCGAGCAACAACAACCTGGACATGCTGGAGGAAACCCGGCTGGCGGGGCTGCTGCAGAAGGGCGTTTCGGGAGATTCGAGCCGTTTCGGCCCCGGGGAACTGCTGCGGATGGCGTGCCGGAACGGCGCGGAATCCCAGGGGCGTACCGACTGCGGCGAAATCCGGGTAGGCGCCTGGGCGGATATCGTGGCATACGACCTGGGCGGCGTGCACCTGCACCCGGCGCACGACCTGCTGTCCAATATTTTCTTTTCCGCGGCGGCGGCCGACATCCGGACCGTGATGGTGAACGGGCGTGTCCTGTATCAGGACGGCGAGTTCACCACCATCGACATATCGCGGGTGATCGCCGAAGTGGACAGGATCGCCGCCAAGCATGCCGCGGGGAGCGCCTGATGCCGAACGATGACCAGGCTGTCCTGGCGCGGATCGCGTGGCTGTACTACCACGAGGACAGGAGCCAGCAGGAAATCGCGCAGCTTCTGGGCCTGTCGCGGATCAAGGTGCTGCGCCTCCTGAAAGTGATCCGCGAAAAGGGCATCGTCGAGATACGCATCAGGCCGGAATACGTGGCGCTCTTCGAACTGCAGGAGGAATTCGCGCGGATCACGGGACTGCGGGATGTCACCATCGTTCCTTCGGACGGCGACGTTGCCGAGGCGGTGGCCTACGCGGGCGGCCTGCGCTTCGCCGCGCTCTGCGAACGGCATGAAAGGATCGGCCTCGGGTCGAGCCGCGCGGTTTCGTCGGCGATACGGATGCTGGAAGCGCCCCCTCCCGCGAAGCGGAAAGTCCGTCAGGTCGTCTCGCTCACCGGCAACACCATGGCGAATTACTCCACCAACGCATCGAACATGAACGACAGCGCCAATATCCTGGCGCGGTTGCTCGGCATCGACTTTTTCCAGATCTGGGCGCCGGCCATCGCATCCAGCCCGGAAACCTGCGCGCTGATCCGCGGCGATTTCATGGTGGGATCGGTCCTCGAAAAGGCCAACTCCGTCGAATGCGCCTTTATCGGCATCGGCGACCTGGAACGATCCGTGCTCGTCTCACGGGGCCTCATGACCGAGGTGGAGGCGAAAAACCTGGCGGACCGGGGCGCGGTGGGCGACATTTTCACCCACTTTTTCGATATCGACGGAACGCTCCTGAAAAGCCCCATCGAGGCGCGGACCATCACGGCGACCGTGCCCATGCGCTGCCCGGTGACTGCGCTGGCCTGGGGGCCGTCCAAAATAGAACCCATCACGGGCGCGATCCGGGGCAGGCTGATCGATGCGCTGGTCACCGACGAAACGACCGCGAGGGCGGTGCTGCAAATATTCACGAGAGGAAGGGCCCGATGAGCGAAATTTCATCGATGAAGGAACAGGTGCTTGAAACGTCGAAGCGCGCCTTCGGGCTCGGGCTCTTCGCGGGCACCTCGGGCAACCTGAGCATGGTCGACG
>CAYRXK010000060.1:0-15017 GCA_964428265.1 uncultured Treponemataceae bacterium | reverse complement strand
CAGCACCCTCGCGATATTCGCGCCGCAGACTCCCGCCCCGATGATGGCGACGTCGCGCAGTTTCGCTTCTTCTATCATGTCGTCTCCGGATCAGTCATGGCGATTGTACCCGGAGAGACGGGGGGAACGCTAGGCGCGCTCGATGTTGAAATGAAACTTGACCCGGTCACCGAGCCAGATGGTCCGGGAAAACTCGACGGGATGATCCTCCGAATCGAAGGACGTAGCCGTGACGATGAGCGCCGGCGCCTGGAAACTCATCCGGAGCAGCTTCATGTCGGCGGGCGTGCAGTGCGCGGATTCGATGGTGTTGTCGATGCGCGCCGGATCCAGGTTGTACCGCTCGGCGAGGGTGACCGAAAGGTGATTGCTGATCAGTCCGCGCTCCACGATATCGGGCACGCGCGCATCCGGGAGCCAGGACCTGTTCAGGGCGATGGGGTGCCCTTCCTGGTTGAACAGGCGCTCGATGTAGACCAGGGACGCATCCTCCGCGATGCGGAGCGCGCGGTTGATGGCCACTGACGCGGCTTCTCGACGGCATTCCAGGACTTCGGGCTCAAGGACGATGCCCTCCCTCAGGAGTTTCTTGCCGAGGACGCTGGGGAGGCTCAAGTCCTGGATGATGGGGCGGGGGTTCAAGGCCACGAAGGCGCCCATGCCTTTGCGCTTCCGTATTATGCCTTCGCGCTCCAGCTCGGCCAGGGCCTGGCGAAGGGTGATCCGGCTGACATCGTACTCTTCGGAGAGCTGTTTTTCCGAAGCCAGCTTGTCGCCTGCCTGCATCGTCTCCTCGATGATGCGGGTCCTGAGCGCCGTGGCGATCTGGTGATAAATCGGCATGGGTGACTCTTTATCTACACCCTGGAGGGCCGGGCTGTGCATGCTGGTTCACTCCTGAATTACAAACATGTATAGATAAGTATACCAGTAATACAGTAACTCGTCAAACAGAATTCCGTAAAAAAAGACTTGACAGACTATTATACCTGTCTTAATGTATATACATCTTTCCAAGACTAGCAGGAGCAGAGCCAGCGTCATGACTGGAAGATCCAAACGGACAGACGTAAGGAAAGTCATCGAACCCTATCTCTACATCGCCCCGGCGATGCTGTTTTTCGGAGTCTTCACCTACCTCCCCTTCGTTCGCACCATCTATAGCAGTTTCTTCCTCACCAACGCGCGTGGAGTGCTCAAGCGCTTCATCGGATTCGAAAATTACGCCGCGGTGCTATCGAACGGCCTCTACCTCAAATCCATCGCGAATACGTTGCTGTTCGTGTTCACCTCGATCCCGCTGTCGGTGCTGATCGCCCTCGTGCTCGCGCTAGTCGCGCACCGCAGGACGAGAACTTCCTCGATCTACGAAACGCTCTTCGCGCTGACCATGGCAATGTCGATGTCAGTCACCGCCATGATTTTCCAGCTTATGTACAACCCCAGCGTCGGCATCCTGAACGCCGCCATCGGAACGGAAATCGACTGGTTGAACGACCCGCGCTGGGCCATGGCCGCGCTGATCATCATCAACGTATGGATCAACATCGGCTACAACTTCATCTTCCTGCTCGCCGCAATCAGGGGGATCCCCGCCGACCTGCTGGAAAGCGCCACGCTGGACGGCGCAGGACTTTTGAAGAAAACAGTGTCGGTGATCCTGCCGCTGATATCGCCCATGATGTTCTTCCTCGTCATCAGCGACCTCGCCAAAAACATGATGATGTCGAGCCTGGTGCTGATCCTCACCCAGGGCGGCCCGCAGGACTCTACCCACACCATGATTTCCTTCATGTACCAGCAAGCGGTCAACAACCAGAATTTCAACGACGCGTACGCATCCGCCGCGGTATCGTTCGTGATTACCTTCATCATGACCGCGCTGAGCTTCGTGTACGAAAAGAAAAAGGTGCACTACGCATGAAGCGCGCCACACGCATCACCGTTCCGGCGCGGAGAATCGCCGGCATCGCCTGGCAGGGAATCGCGCTCGCGCTCGGCGCGCTCATCGTGTTCCCGGTGCTCTACGCCCTGTCGATCTCCTTCATGGCTCCGCAGGACATACTCTCGAGGCCCCCGCGGCTTCTTCCGAAAGCCCTGTTTCTCGGAAATTACGTGAAGGCGATCACGGGGACGATGCTGTTCAGGTACATGCTGAACTCGCTGCTCATGGCGACGGTGGTGAGCATCGGGCGCGTCATCACGGCAAGCCTGGCGGCCTTCGGATTTTCGTTCTTCCGCTTTCCCGGAAGGAATGCGTTGTTCATGCTCTGCCTCGGCACCATGATGATACCCGGCGATATCGTGATCGTGTCCAATTACGCGACCGTTTCCGGGCTCGGCCTAGTCAACACCTACCTGGGAATGATGATCGTGTTCTTCGTTTCGGCGGTGAACGTGTTCGTCATGCGCCAGCATTTCATGGGATTCTCGAAGAGCCTGAAGGAAGCGGCGTACATCGACGGTTGCGGGAATTTCAGGTTTTTCCTGCGTATCCTCATGCCGACCTCCACGCCGGTGATCACCACTGTGTTCATCTCGGCATTCATAAACACCTGGAATACGTATCTCTGGCCCCTGCTGGTCACGCACTCCGTGGAGCTCAGGACCGTGCAGGTAGGCATCACGATGCTGAATTTTCCGGAAGGTTCGGTGTACGGCCCCATCATGGCGGCCTCGGTTCTTGTCATCGTGCCGACCGTCCTCATTTTCGTGATTTTCCAGCGGAAAATCGTCGCGGGAATGATGAGCGGATCGGTCAAGGAATAAGGGGGAATCATGCAACGCACATTCATTCGCAGGTTTCAGGTAGCGGTTCTGGCGCTCGCCGCATCGGTGTCCGCCTTCGCCGCCGACGGACAGAAGCTGAAGATCCAGTTCTGGCATTCGCAATCGGGCCTCAAGGGCGCGGCCACCAACGAACTCGCCACCCGGTTCAACGCGACGATCGGAAAGGAAAAGGGCATTGAGGTAATCCCCTCCTATCAGGGAGACGATGTCACCGCCAAGCTGAAGACCTTGGCGCAAGCCAACGATACCAAGAACTTCCCCGACGTCGGCCAGATCTACGGCGCGGGGATTCCGGCGGTGCTGCAAATGAAACCGCTTGTGCCGGTTGAAACGCTGTATTCCCGCGGCGGCGCAAGCGTGCCCAAGACCGACCTCGAACCGAACGCGATGCGCGCCTTCGCGTATCAGGGCAAGATGGTGGGCATGCCGCTGAACATTTCTACGATCCTGCTCTACTACAACCGGAACATGTTCAAGGAAGCGGGCCTCGATCCGAACAATCCCCCGAAAACCATCGCCGAGATGGCCGACGCCATCAAGAAGCTGATGATCGTCAAGGATGGAAAGGTTACGCGCTACGGCCTGAACGTGAACGTGCGCAGGTACCAGATGGCCAACTGGATCGGCGGCCAGGGCAAGTACAATTTCTTCGGCGACAACGAGGGCGGCCGCGCCGGAATGATGACCAAGGTCACCTTCGGCGAGGACGGCACGCTCATGAATTACCTCACCGAGTGGGAAAAGGTGATCGCCACCGGCGGCTACAAGCCCATCGAGACGAATATCAACGAGGAATTCGCGATGGGACTCTTCGGGATGGCCATCATGAGCACTTCGCGCATTTCCACAATCGATGAACTGACGAAGGGCAAATTCGATTACTCGGTGGCCTGGCTGCCCAAAGTGAATGCATCCGATACCGGCGGCGCTTCCGTCGGCGGCGGTTCGCTCTGCGTATTCGACAAGGGAAGCAAAGAAGCGGTGGATGCGGCCTGGGAATTCGTTCAGTTCTGCGCGAGCGCCGAACAGCAATACCAGTACCACATCGACACCGGATCCATTCCCGTGAACAAGAAGTCGTACGACCTCCCCGCGATGAAAGCCTTCCTCGCCAAGAATCCCGCGTACAAGGTCGCCATCGACCAGCTGCACGCCTCGCACCCGAACGTGCAGGAACCCTTCGAGATCATCAACTGGGAACTCGACACCATCATCCGGAACGCGATGACCGATTTCGCGCAGGGCAAGCTGACCAAGCAGCAGACGCACGACAGGATCGTCGCCGACTCCAACGCCAAGCTCGCGGCGTACGTCCGCGCAAACCAGTAACACAATGACGAAGCTCGTGATCTGCGACATGGACGGAACCATCCTCGACCGGGACGAACAGCTTCCGGAATCGATCGTGCGCATGGCCGGACGGTTGCGGAACGCGGGCATCGCCTTCACGATCGCGACGGGCCGCGTTGACGGGATGGCGGATCCATACGTGCGCGCGCTGGGGATCGACATTCCCTATGTGCTTACCAACGGCGCCGCCATCCGTCGCAGCGGCGAAACGATCC
Source organism: uncultured Treponemataceae bacterium (assembly GCA_964428265.1). Lineage (GTDB taxonomy): Bacteria > Spirochaetota > Spirochaetia > Treponematales > Rectinemataceae > CAYRXK01. The sequence continues at coordinate 10,662 of CAYRXK010000060.1, read as the reverse complement.
TGCGCCTCAAGATCGCGCTGGGACCGCTCCGCACGCTGCTGCAATCGGCGATGGCGATGGGAATGTCCATCATTTATTCGATCGACGGCGTGGAATTCGTGCCCGCCGTCACCGGGTGGATTGAGGGACAACGCCGCCGCTTCGACCGGTATCATACGGTTAGGCCCTTTTTCGAAGCGGACTGGAACGCCCTGGATGTGGATAAGATCACCGTGATGGACGAGCTGCGCGACGGCAGGATCGGGGGCATCGAGGCGATGTGCGCCACGTTGCCTCCAGGCTACGCGACCACGCGCTATTCCGACAAGGCGGTGGAACTCGTCAGGGAAGGAGCCACCAAGGCATCAGCACTGCGTACGATATGCGACCTGACGGGAATCCACCTATCCGACACCCTCGCCATCGGTGATCACCGGAACGACATGGAAATGATCGAGGAGGCAGGCATCGGCGTCGCGGTAGGCAACGCGATCGACGACCTGAAAGCCATCGCGGATTACGTGTGCGAAAATTCGCATGCCGCCGGCGTCATCGAAGCCGTGGAAAAATTTTGCTTTTCCGCGCCAGCCGGAGCCGACGCATGAGGCTGTCGACGTCCACTAACATCTTTTTCAACCGGCCCGACGGCACCAAGGCGGAAACGCTCCGATCCATCGAACTCTGCGCCGAAGCGGGCTACCGCGTCATGGACATGAACTTCCACGATTACGTCACATTCGGCGGACGATTCGCGGGAACCGAACCGGAATACCGCGCCTGGCTCGACGGTGTGCGCGAAAAAGCCGGCGCATTGGGCATTGAATTCAGCCAGGCGCATTCCCCGTTCTACAATTTCTGCGACGACAACCTCGATGCGGAACTTCGGTCGAGAATGGATGCGATGATACGCAGGAGCCTGGACGCGGCAGGGGAATTGGGCATCCCGTGGGTGGTGATCCACGCCGGAACCGATTTCGCCTCGGTACGGATGCGCGCGGACTCCAGGCGAAAGAACATCGAGCGTCTCGCGCCCTTTGCCGAACATGCGCGCCGTGCCGGCACCGCGCTGGCGCTGGAAAACCTGTGGGATCTCGATATCAGCCCGAAGCGCCGCTACGCGGTGAACGCAGAAGACCTGGTGGACCTGGTGGACGCGTTGAACGACACGCTCGGCGCGCGCGATGCAGTCGGAATCTGCTGGGATTTCGAACATGCCGACATCATGGGACAAGACCAGGCCGCGGCGCTGGCGCTCATCGGAGCGCGGCTCAAGGCTACCCATGTATCCGACCACACGGGCAAGGCCAACGACCATATTCTGCCATGGACAGGCGTCATCGACTGGAACGGATTGATGTCCGCGATCGGAGGCCTCTCCGGATATCGCGGCGATTTCACTTTCGAAATTCACCGGTACACCGCGAAAATGGACGACCCCCTCGTTCCCGGCGCCCTGCGCCGAAGCGTGGAAGTCGGCACGCATTTGATCGCGCTCGCCGAACAGGCTGCCGCCTCGTTGCGGCGGGAAAGGTAACATCATGGACGAACAGAGAAACGCGATGGCCGCGCAGGTTTTCAGCTTGCCCGAACTCATCCGCGGACAGTACGAGGATCTCGAGCCCAAGACGCGGAAAGCGCTCACGACGCCTGAAATCTTTTCCATCCAGAAAATAGTTCTTACCGGCTGCGGCGATTCCTGGGCCGCGGCCCTCTCGATGAAAGGAGTATTCGAGGCGCTGACGCGGCTTCCGGTGGAATCCGTCACCGCGATAGATCTCGCGCGATTCCATGATCGCAGTCAGCTCGGATTCGCGCCGCTCAATCCGCTCGTGATCGCGATCAGCAATTCGGGCACCGGAGCGCGCGTGGATGAGGCAGTACAGCGCGCGGTCAAGCACGGCGCATTCGTGCTGGGTGTGACCGGCGATCCGGATTCCGCATTGGGAAAGCACGCATCGCGCATCGTGAAGCTGGATATTCCGCACTACGAAAGCGCTCCGGGCACCAGAACCTACGCGGTGTCGCTCATCGCGCTCCTGCTGCTCGCCATCAGGATCGGCGAGGTGCACGGCCGCTACACCATGGACAAGGCGACCGCCTTGCGCGGCGACATCAAGACCCAGGCTGACCTGCTGGAATCGATGCTTCCGGACATGGACGCAGCCATCGCGCGCATACTCGGAGAATGGAACGGAATAGAAGCATGGGACTTCATCGGCGCCGGACCCGACTACGGAAGCGCCTGGTACGGACACGCCAAAATATTCGAGGCTGCCGGCCAGTACGCGATGCACATCAACACCGAGGAATGGATGCACCTGAACTTCTTCATGCGGAGGGCTGCAAACATCGGCACTGTCCTGGTAGTCGGATCGCATAACGCAGCGATCAGCCGCGCGAAGGAACTGCTCGGATACGCGCCGAAGCTGGGGCGTCCCCTACTTGTCGTCACTGATGCCGGCGCCGCTGATCTCGGAATCGACGAGTCGATCCGCGTACCCTTTCCCGGTTCGGCCTTCGCGGAATCTTCATCCATCGCGCAGTTCGCGCCATTGAGCCTGATCGCCGCATACCAGATGCAGCGACTGGGCGAGATCGACGGCCGCGGCTGCTCAGGCCCTTGGTCGTTCTGCGCCGGCGGCGCGGCGGTCAAGAACAGCCAAATCGTGATCCTCTGAGGAGCGGTGCATGCTGAAAAATTTCAAGATCGAAACCAAACTGAACGATGTTGTCTCGCTCACCGACAGCGTGAAAGCGTTTGTCCGATCCTCCGGCGTGAAGAGCGGAATATGCGTAGTGTACACCCCGCATACGACTGCCGGCCTCACCCTCACCTCCTTCTGGGATCCTAAGGGTTTCGAGGACCTGCAGGACGAGATCAACCGTCTCGTCCCCACGCGGATCGACTTCAAGCACCAGCACGATACACCGCAGGACGCGGCCGGGCACGTGAAATCTTCGCTCCTCGGAGTCTCCCTCACCTTCATCGTCGAAGGAGGGGAACTTCTGTCAGGACATTCGCAGGGCATTTATTTCGTCGAGTTCGACGGCCCCCGCAAGCGCGAATACTACGTGAAAATACTCGCCGATTGCGCCGGGGATGTCGGCCAGGGAGCCCGGAAATGAGCGGACGCGTGAAGGTCATCCTGGATTGCGATCCGGGTATGGATGATTCCATGGCCATCGTGATGGCGGCCAAATCTTCGGCATTGCAGCTTATGGGGGTCACGACCGTTGCCGGAAATTATCCGGCCGACGTGACGACGATGAACGCGCTCAAAACCTTGGAAATGCTGGGGAGGACCGAGGTGCCAGTGGCGCGGGGCATGGACGGGCCAATGGTCAGGCCTTCCCCCCGCGACCCCTTCACCCATGGCGCCGATGGACAGGCCGAGGCGAACCTCCCTGAGCCCACGACACGCCCGATCGCATCGCACGCGGTGGATTTCATCATCGACACGGTGCGCTCGCATCCGCGCGAGGTCGCGATCCTCGCCACCGGTCCCTTGAGCAACGTGGCCATGGCGATGCGCAAGGCGCCCGACATAATTCTGCTCATCCGCGAAATCGCGGCCATTTCAGGCGCATTCGGCCTCAACAAGCATTCGTTCGAAAACGCCACCGGCGATACCCCGCAGAGCGAGTGGAACGTCTATGTCGATCCCGAGGCGGCGAAGGTGGTGTACGGTTCCGGCGTGAATTTCCTGGCGATCGGCCTGGATGTCGCGACGCATTTCGATGTCGATTTCACACCGGCGCAACTGGAATCATTCAAGACCAGTGAAAAAAAGGAAGCTCGTTTCCTGGCCAACGCCATCGATTTCGTGCGGCGCAGGGGGTTCGACGCCTACTGCACGGTGATCGACTGCATGGCAGTGGCGTACGCGATCGATCCGTCGCTTCTTGCAACGTTCCGCGGCCACGTCGGCGTGGATACGCGCGACGGACTCACCCTCGGCATGACGGTACTCGATTCTCGTCACCATCACCGCTGGGAGCATATGCCGGAAATCAGGATCGCACGCGAAGCGGATTACGGACGTTTTTTGACCATGCTCAGTAATAGTACGCTTGGCGGGGAAGTACGGCGATGAACCAGATCAGGCGCTACACGGGTGAGCGGATCTACATAGCGGGCCCCGAAGTGTTCTATACCGATGGCTATACCGCGCTCGACATGATGAGGAAAAGGTCCGAGTATTACGGTTTTGGTGTTACCCTGCCGAACGATCGGCCGCTGAAGCTGGACCATGATGATCTCAGGTTGAACGCCGACACGATCTTCGCAAACTGCGCGCGCAGCATGAACGAATCCACCGCCATCATCGCGGACCTTGAACAGCTCCGGGGATCCGAACCCGATGGCGGCACCATCTACGAAATCGGAATGGCCTGGGCGCGCGGAATGCGGTGCTACGGGTATTCGCGCGACCTGCGCGAAACCGTGTACAAGCACCAGGCAGCCTGGCTGGCGAACGGCAGGATTGTCGATGAAGAAGGCCGGGACCTGCCGTACGCCGACCTTCCCTTCGCGCCGTGCATCATGGGATCCACCATCCTGGTAGAGGGGGATTTCAACGACTGCCTGGAGCGGATGATGCGAGACATCGATCGCGAACGGGTGACCGGGGGCATGGCCACCGCGTTCAAATCGCATAACGCACGATCTTCCGCGCAAGATGACGCCGGGAAGCCTCGCCCCGTTGCCTACCTCGCGGGGACGGAGCGTTTTGCCCGCGATGCCGAAGCCCGTTACACCGCGATGAAAGCGTTATGCGATCAGCATGGAATCGAGGCGCGCACGCCGCTGGATCCCGCCCGGGGCGAATCGCCTCTGGAAACCGCGGATCCGCTTGCCCGCGCGGGAGCGCTGTTCGCGCGCTATGTCAGGCATGTGCGCGAGTGCGACATCATCATCGCCAACCTCAATGACTTCCACGGCTGGGAGCCGAATGCCGACGTCTCGTTCGAATGCGGCATGGCCTGGCAGCTCGGAAAGAAATGCGTAGGGTACATGCCCGACACGAGGATCATGCGGGATCGTATACCGCATTTCGGGCCAGAGCGGGGGAGCAAGGACATCTGGGGCAACGACGTGGAGAACTTCAATTATCCCATCAACCTGATGTTTTCGTCTTCGATGCCCATCGTTCAGGGTGATTTCGAAGCGGCGCTCAAGGCCGCGCTTGGCTGCCTGAAAGCGCATCCCTGAGTCGTTCCGCCTGCAATCGCCCTTCCGGACCGATCCTTTCGGGGACGCCGTGCTGGGCGATGCAGAACGACGCAGAGATGTTTCCCATCGCGGCGCATTCACGATCCGGGAAATCCCTGCAAAGGCCGATGAAGGCGCCGCCGGACGAACTGTTTCCACCACCGGTCTGATCGACCGCGACCGCGCCGGGCACGCTTGCCACCGACACGACGTTCCCCGCCCGCAGCACGCTGCTGCCCGAGGCGCCTTCCCGCAGGAAAACGGTACAGGGCCATTCCCTGAATTTCCCGATCACCTCGTCACGCCCGTTCGCGGATAGAAGGTTTCGGGCTTCGGTCATGTTGATGGAGAATACTGTGACCGACCGGCATATTTCCGTGATCCGCGCAAGGCTGGAAGGAATCGCGGTGGTCGATCCGATCTCCCACATTGTCTTGAAGCCCTTGCGGGCCTTCAGTTCGAGGAAACCGTCCCAGAACGATTCTTCCGCGCCACGAAACACGTACACGCCTTCTAGCCCATCGCAATGGGGTTCCAAGTCTCCGGACGAGGGATACATCGAGCGGTAATGGTCCTTGCCGAATTCGGGCGTTTCGGTGCGTTCTCCGTCGGCGCGGTACAGCACGATATTCCGCGGCGTTCGCGCGTCGCGTATCTTCAGGCCTTCCATAGTGATGGCATTGCGGCGGTACCACTGAGCGTAGATCGATCCATAATCGGCACCCACGCCGGATACGATGCCCACATCGTCTTCCCAGATCTTCATTCCGGCAAGCGCATAGGATCCGGCTCCGCCCATGGCTTCTATCGGAGTGGCTTCTCCATGCAGGAAAATGAGGTCCGTGACGGTGGTCGAAAGCGCGATGAATCTCATGCACAAATCCCCGAAAAAGGCCCGGACCGCATCGCCCAACGCGGCCCGTGCCGGAAATAGTCCGAAACACCATCGCGGATCAGCGACCCGCGATGATATCCTTGCACTTCTGCTCGTATTTCGCCAGGACCGTCTTCGCGGAGATCGAATCGTTCAGCAGAAATTCGATCACCATGTCCTTGACCTGCGCGTGCACCTCCGCGGCCACTTTGCTCCTGGGGCGCGCGAGGATGTATTCAAGCTGGTCAACGGCGACCTTGAACTGCGGATTTTCCGCGTAGAACTTCACCATTTCGGGGGTTTTCACCGCGGAATAGCTTATCGGGACATAGCCCGTGTTCTTCGACGTGTAGATCGTCTGCTCGTCCCTGGTGACGAATTTGATGAATTCCCAGCCGGCTTCGAGTTCTTCCTTGCTGCGATTGGACACGAGAATTAAGTTCGCGCCGCCGGTGGGAATCGCGTTGCACTGGTTGCCGGGAAGGAATGCGGTCGCCAACTGGAAGCCGCTTTTTTTCGACACATCGGTGAAGTAGTTGATGTCCGCCACCGACGAGAAAACCATCGCCACATTCTGCGACTGGAACAGTGCCTTGAACATGGTGCCCGAATCGGAACCAGTGAGGATTTTCGAATAGCCCTTCTTCTGCATCTCCCTCCAGAAGTCGAGCACGGTTTCGCCCGCTTTGGAATTGAACGCCGGCGCGGTCTCGTCGTCGTTGAAGATCCTGGAACCGACTTGGCCGAGGAAAGCCTCGAAATACCACTCGTTCACCATGGGGAACGAAAGCGCGGTAATGCCCTTTTTGGAGAGTACTTCGCCGTAGCGGAGCAGATCGTTCCAGGTCTTGGGGCCGGCGGGATCGAGCCCGTTGGCTTTGAGCAAGGTGGCGTTCACGAACATGAGCGGGGTGCTGCGCATGTACGGGACAGACACGAGTTTCCCGTCGATGTAGGAGTTCGTGAGCAGGCCCGCGTTGAGATTCTTGAGGTCGTAGTTATCCCTCTTCGCGAAGGGTCCGAGATCAGCTGAAATTCCCGCCCGCGCGAAAACGCCCACCGAGGCGGTCTCGTTGAGCGCCACGGTAGGAGCGGTTCTGGCGACATAGGCAGCCTGCAACTTTGACTGCAGGTCGTTGTAGCTGCCCTGGTAGGAAGCTTTCACCTCGATGCGGTCCTGCGATTCGTTGAACGCCTTCGCGAGAGCCTCGTTGGTTTCCGCGATCTTGTCTCCCCACGAATACCAGAATTCGATCTTGATCTTCTTCGGCGCATCGGCCGCGAACACCGTCGCCGCGACGCAGAAAAGCGCCAAGGCCATCACCGCAATTCCTGTCCTTCTCATGTTCCCTCCTAGGTGGAAATCATTTCTCACCGGTATAGACAAACGCCTGGATAATCTGGCGTTGAGCCATCGCGAACAGAACCAGGATTGGCAGCACCAGGATCACGTTGCCAGCCATGAGCGTATTCCACGATGCCGCTCCCTCGGTTTCCCGCAGCATGGCGATTCCAACCGCCAGCGTACGCACATTGTCATTGGTCGACATCGCCATGGGCCAGAAATAGTCGTTCCATCTGCTGATGAACGTAAGCAGGAGAATGGTGACGATCGCAGGTTTCGCCATCGGAATCATGATGCGCATGATGATGAGGAATTCACCCGCCCCGTCCAGGCGCGCCGCCTCCAGCAGCTCTTCCGAGACTTGCATGAAGCGCTGGCGCAGCAGGAATATCCCGAATGCGCTCGCGGCGAAGGGAGCCACCATGCTCGCGTAGCTGTTGATAAGCCCTATCTTGCTGAATATCAGGAACATCGGCACGAAGATGAGCTGGGTTGGAATCATCAGCGTCACGAGGGTGAGCCCGAAGAACAGGTTTTTCCCGCGGAATTTCCTGCGCGCGAAGGCGTACGCCGCGGGGACCGTGAACAGGAACTGCAACAGCATCACCGCCAGCGTGATCACCACGGAGTTCACCAGGAATTTCAGGAAAGGTCCCGACTTCCACGCGTTGGCGTAGTTTTCGAAATGCAGCGATGAAGGGATGAATTTGGGCGGATAGGCCATAGTCTCCACAAGAGCCTTCACCGATGTCACCACCATCCAGACGAAGGGAAGGACGAACAGCAGCACGAGCCCCGCGAGCCCGGCATATTCGATCGCGGAGAACGCCAGCTTCCTGATCCGCACGCGGCCCCCCTTCATCGGTAATGCACCTTCCGGCCGAGCACGCTGAAATACGCGATGGTCAGCAGTCCCACCACGCCGAACAGCACGACGCCCGCCGCGGAGGCATACCCCAGTTTGTAGTAGCGGAACGCGTTCACGTAGATGTAGTAAACCAGGGTTGAGGTTGAATTGAGCGGCCCTCCCTGCGTCATGATCGCGACCGTATCGAAATTCTGGAACAGCGACAGCGTGTTCATGATCAGCAGGAAAAACAACGACGGCGAAATCATGGGCAGGACGATCCTGAAAAACACGGTGCGGGGCGGCGCCCGGTCCAGCTCGGCCGCTTCCAGGATGGATTTCGGTATCGCCTGCATGGCGGCGATGAGGATGAGCGTGTCGTAGCCCACGAGTTTCCACACCGCGACCACGATGAGCGACAGCATCGCCGTCGAGGGGTGCTGCAACCAGGCAGACCCCTTCAGTCCCGCAAGCTTGAACCCGTAATTCAGAAGGCCGAAATACGGATCCATCAGCCACATCCAGACGAAAGCAACCGATACGAGCGAGATGATATGCGGCGTGAAGATTACCGCCTGTACGAAGCGATGGGTTCGCCGGAATGAATTGAGCCAGACCGCGAGGCCCGTCGCAATGCTGATGGTGGCGAATACAGATGCCGCGGTAAAGGTGAAGGTGTTTCCGAGCACCTGCAGGAATTCTTCCTTGCGGAACAGCGACACGAAATTCCCCAGGCCGCGGAAATTCATGACGGGACTCACGAAATCCCACTCGTGCAGGCTCAGGAAGAACATGTAGGCGATGGGCGCCATGTAGCACGCGATGAATACGAACATGGACGGCGCCACCATCGCGTAGGGAGTCAGCCTGGCTCGAAGGTTCAACGGTAGTCCTCCTTCAGGATTTCCGCGATGGGCGATCCCTCGAGCCCTTCCATGCGCAACCCAAGCAGGGCCGCGAAGGTGGGCGTTTCGTCGAGTATGCTGCGGCTTTCCAGCATGACGCCCGTGCGGATGCCGGGTCCCGCCGCGAGCAGAACCGGCTGCGGCCCCAGGGCCGGGTGATGTCCGTGGCTGGCGATCACATAGGAGTAATCTCCATCTCCCGGACGGCGGATCGGCCTTCCAGTCCAACAGTGTCCGAACGCGACGCCCGCCTCGCCCTCGATGACATATTCGAACCGGCCCGAGAGCGCGAATTCGCGTTCGGCCTCTTCGCGCGTGAGGATGCGGCGGATACCCCAGGCGGGGTCCCGTCGCAGTTCCTCCAGCAGCGCCAGGAGCCGGGCGCGCTCACCGGAATCGGAAGGATCCTCAAGCATGACCTGCGCGGACAGGCCCGAACTGTGCGCATAGGCCGAATAACGCACGCCGCCGCCTTCCGCGTCCCTGATGAATCCGCGTTCCCTGAGGACAACGTTCAGATTCACCTGGCGGTCTATCATGAGGTGTCCGTGATCGCTGCAGATGATCACGTTGGTCGAATCGAGGTTGCCGCCGTCGGCGATGGCATTGAGCAGGCGCACGATCCAGCCGTCCACGCGGCGTACCGCATCGTCGACTTCGCGGGAAAAAAGGCCGTGGAAGTGCCGCGCGATATCCACCGCGGAAACATGCACAAACGAAACATCGGGCATTTCGTGCCGGAAAATATCCTCGGCCACCAGCACCGCAAACTCGTCCATCGCAGGCTTGGGATGCCAGCCCAGCGCCGAAACATGCTTGAGGAAATATTCGAATCCCCGGGGAGAACTCCAGCGGCGGTAAATGGTGACGGGGTCGTTCCAATCGTCCATATCCCATACTTCGGGTACGCAGAAATCGATGTCGGCGCCCGCGGTGACGGGCCACATGATTGCGCAGGTGCTCAGGCCCGCGGCGCGGGCCGCGTCGAAAATGGTGGGTACCCGCACGTGACGGATGTCCCAGATCCAGTCCGGCGTCATGCTGCCGGGCTGGAACTGCTCGTTGTTCGCCACGCCGGTGTGCATCATGTTCCTGCCGGTCATCTGTACGACGTGGATCGGATAGGTGAGGGTGGGAAATACGCTCATGACGCGCGACACATGGCTTCCCGCGGCCATCACGCGGGAAAACCCCGGCAAGGTAGCGGCGAGCGTGAGGTCTTCGGTCACGAGTGCGTCGACGGAAATGACGACAAGTCTGCGTTTATCCTGCATGCTTGTCTACATATTAGCATATGTATTCTATAAGTCAATTAAAACTTAGTAAGGATTCCGTTAATCTCCACGCAGAGCAAAATACAAAGGGCCGCCCCCGAAGAAGCGGCCCCGTACTGGTCACGGCGTATGGATGCTTGCCTGGGCGCGTCCCTTCGCGGCGGCGATCAGGCCCAGCGCAGCAAGCCTGGCACGAAGCGCCCCGCCAGCGCGGGGTGGCGCGGCA
>CAYRXK010000059.1:12399-15232 GCA_964428265.1 uncultured Treponemataceae bacterium | reverse complement strand
CGTGGATCCGGCCAGCATCCTCTCCGTCGGCATCACCAATCAGCGGGAAACCACTGTACTCTGGGACCGCGCCACGGGCAAGCCCGTGTACAACGCCATCGTGTGGCAGTGCCGCAGGTCCGCGGGCATCTGCGCGGAACTGAAGGCCGCCGGCGCCGAAGCCGAAGTGCGCGCGCGCACCGGCCTGGTGCTGGACCCCTACTTTTCAGGCACCAAGCTGGCCTGGATCTTCCGCGAAATGCCGGAGTTGAGGCGCCGCGCCGAGCGCGGCGAGCTGGCCTTCGGCACCGTGGATTCCTGGCTGTTGTACCGCCTTACCGGCAGGCACGCGACCGATCCCACCAACGCCAGCCGCACCCTCCTGTACAATATCCACGAACTGCGCTGGGACGAGTCGCTGCTGCGCCTGCTGGATATCCCCGCGGCGGTCCTGCCGGAGGTCCTGCCCAGTTCCGGCCATTTCGGCATGGTGCGCACGGAGCATTTCGGCGCCGAGGTGCCGGTTACCGGCATCGCGGGAGACCAGCAGGCGGCCCTTTTCGGCCACGCCTGCTTCCGCCCCGGCGACGCCAAGAACACCTACGGCACGGGCTGCTTCACGCTCATGAACACGGGGGCCGTGCCCGTGGCATCCAAGCAGGGGCTGTTGACCACCATCGCCTGGGACCTGGGCACCGCCGTGTCGGGCGGCGCAGCGGCGGGCGCGGGCCGAACGGCGACCGGAACCGCCGCCGGCGTCACCTACGCGCTCGAAGGCTCGGTCTTCGTGGCCGGCGCCGTGATCCAGTGGCTGCGCGACCAGATGGGCCTGCTGGGCGATTCGGCCGAGAGCGAGGCGCTGGCGCGCTCGGTGCCCGATTCGGGCGAGGTCTATCTGGTGCCGGCCTTCGTGGGCCTGGGCGCCCCCTACTGGGACCCGGACGCGCGCGGCACCATCGTGGGCATCACGCGGGGCACCACCAGGGCGCATTTCGCGCGCGCGGCCCTCGAATCCATGGCATTCCAGTCGCGCGACCTGCTTGCGGCCATGGAACGCGATTCGGGAAGGACCCTCGAATCCATCAAGGCGGACGGCGGCGCCTCGGCCAACTCCTTCCTCATGCAGTTCCAGGCCGACATCATGGACCGCCGCGTGATCCTGCCCGAAGTGGGCGAAACCACCGCCCTCGGCGCCGCCTACCTGTCGGGCCTGGCCTCGGGCTACTGGTCGGGCCTGGACGACGTGCGCGCCAACTGGCGCATGCGCGCCGAATTCCGGCCGGAAATGGACGCCTTCCGCCGCGCCCGCCTGGTATCCGGCTGGGACAAGGCCGTCGCCGCCGCCCGCGGCTACAAGCCGTAACCTTCGGAGCACCCCATGACCCGATCCGCGCTCGCCGTTTCACTCCATGACGAGGGCCTGGCCTGCTCGCAGGCGGTCCTTGCGCCCTTCGCGCGTCATCTCGGCATGGCGCCGGCCACCGCCAACCGCATCGCCGCAGGCCTGGGCGGCGGCATCGGCAGGCTGGGCGGCCCCTGCGGCGCCATCTCGGGCGGCGTCCTCGCGCTGTCGCTCGCCTTCGGCAACGAAACCGCCGGCGACCAGGACGCCAAAACCTCGAATTACCGCATCGTCGCGGATTTCGTGCGGAAAATGGAGGGCTTCGCGGGCGCGGGCGACTGCCGCAGCCTGCTCGGCGGCCTGGACCTGTGGAAGGACGAAGATCGCGCCGCCATGAAAGCCCGCGGGCTGGGCGCATCGGTCTGCGGCCGGATCATCGTCGCCTCGGTGGCCGAGGTCGAGCGCATCCTGGTCGGGGCCGGCAAATTGCCGCGCGCGCGGGATGATCGCGAGGGTCGGGGAGAGGGCGCGGCCGAAGCAGCCGCGGGCGCGGCCCTCGACATGGATACTGACCGATTCGACATACGACCCGCCACCGAAGCGGATGCACCGATGCTGGCCGAATTCCTTTATCGCCTTCTGGTCGAGGTGATGCCCCCCGGCGACTGGGAGGCCAAGCGCGCGGACATGATCGCCCGCAGCGCCGACTACTTCCGCCGCGGCGCCGATTCACCGTCGCAATGCAATTTCGTGGCGCGGACGGCGGACGGGCGGCCCGCGGGCTGCATCTGCATGGTGATCGAGGAGCGCCCGCCCCACCTGCGCTACGACGGCGTCCTTTTCGGCTATCTGCACAACGTGTACGTGGCGCCGGAATTCCGCGGCCGGGGCCTGTCGCGCGCCATGCTGGACCGCCTGCACGCCGAGGCCGCGGCCCTGGGCATCGTCCGCGTCGGCCTGCACGCGTCGCGCTTCGGCCGGCCCCTGTACGTCGGCTCAGGCTACGACACGATCGAGCGGTACATGGAAAAGGACATGCCAACCTGAAGAGCCGGAACCTCGATGCCAAAATTCCTTGACAGCTCCGGAATCGCGTGATACTGCTGATTAAGCGTTTAATCTGACGCAATCAGGAGGAATCATGAAGCTGAAATCCATCGCGGCGCTGCTGGCGGTCTGCCTGCTCGCCCTCGCGGCGGTCCCGGCGTTCGCCCAGGCCAAGCCGACCGAACTGCGGTTCACCACCTGGACGGGCAACCAGGCCCAGCTGGACCTGCTGGGAACCTTCGCCAAGGAATTCGCGGAAAAGTCCGGCAAGAACGTCAGCGTCAAGTTCGAAACCATCCCCTTCGGCGAGTACAACACCAAGCTCGCCCTGCAGCTGCAGTCCAGCGCGCCGCCCGACGCCGGCTGGATCCTGGAAAGCGCCGCGCCCACCTTCATCGAAGGAAAGCTGCTCCTCGAACTGAACAACGCGATGAAGCCCTACAACCCCGCGGACTTCTCCGAACC
>CAYRXK010000059.1:4898-12299 GCA_964428265.1 uncultured Treponemataceae bacterium | reverse complement strand
ATCCGCGGCTACGGCGCGGACGCCTGGGACGACGAGGGCAAGATCCTGATCAACTCCGACAAGGCCGTGCAGGGCGTGTCCTTCTTCCGCGACATGCTGCTGACCGACGGCTCCGTGGTGCCCCCCGGCGACCAGAGCGATTTCTACAACGGCGCCGCGGCCATGACCGTGGGCCAGCTGTCCCGCGTGTCCAAGCTCGCGGGCGTTACCTGGAAATGGAGCATGGCCCCCATGCCCAAGGGTCCCGCCGGCGACGCGCAGGTCATCGGCCAGGCCGCCATGGGCGTGTTCGCCAAGGGCAAGAACGCCGCGCTCGCCGCGGACCTCGTGGCCTACATGACCAGCGAATCCTGCGTAAAGCGCATGGCCGGCATCTGGCCGCCCGCCCGCAAGTCGGTGCTCGATTCGCAGGAATTCCTGTCGTCCAACGCCGCGGTTCCGCCCGCCGTCATGAAGTCGGTCATCGCGTACGCGATCGACGCCGGCAGCACCCTGCCCGCGCACAGGAATTTCACGCAGATCGAGATGGAATCCAAGGCCGAGCTCGACAAGCTGTGGAAGGACAAGGCGGATGTGAAAGCCATCATGGACGCGGTCGCCGCGATCGTGAAACGCAATTCCCGCTGATAGCCAGACCCCACCACCGCCCGCGCCGGATCATCCGGCCGGGCGCGTCCGGAGAGACCATGCCGCTCGACCTGCCGCTCGACCTGCCGCTCGAAAAATTTGAACGCTACGGGCCCGTGCCGAAGGCGCCTGAAGGAGCCGCCCGATGACCGCCGCGGCCCGGCGCAGGCGCATGGCGGACGAGGCCGCCGGCTGGGCCTTTGTCCTGCCGCAGACCCTGGGGTTTCTCGTCCTCGTCCTCGTCCCGACCATCCTCGTGATCTTGTATTCGATGGAGGACCGCAACCTCCTCTTCGGCACGCGGACCTTCGTGGGCCTGCGGAACTACGCCGACCTGGCGGTCGACCCGCTGTTCTGGAAAACCCTGGGCAATACACTGGTGTTTTCGCTGGGCGCGGTGCCGCTGAACATCGCGCTGTCGCTGTTCATGGCCATTTTCCTGGCCGACAGATTCCGCGGCGCGAATTTCCTGCGCGCGGCCATTTTCACGCCGGTGGTCACCTCGGCGGTGGCCTGGGCCATCGTCTGGAAATTCCTCCTGCAGGGAGGCGACGTGGGCGTCATCAACAAAATACTCGCCATTTTCGGCATCGCGGGCCCCAACTGGCTGCGCGAGCCCGGCTGGGCCATGGCCAGCGTGGTGGTCACCCGCGTGCTGAAAAACCTGGGCATGAACGTGCTCATGCTCACCGGCGCCATGCTGAACACGCCCGCCGAAGTGATCGAAGCGGCCAGGATCGACGGCGCCAAACGCTGGCGCATGTTCTGGTCGGTTAAATTGCCGCTGCTGTCGCCGACCCTGCTCATGGTGGTCATCCTGACCGTTATCGGATCGCTGAAAGTGTTCGACTCGATCAAGCTGATGACCAATGGCGGACCGGAAAACTCCACCATGGTCCTCGTGTACTATATTTATTTCCAGGGTTTCCAGCTGTTCAAGACCGGGTACGCCAGCGCGGCGTCGGTGGTCCTGTTCGCGCTGATCCTGGCGCTGACGCTGCTGCAGTGGCGCATGCGCGGCAGGATTTCCTGGCAGGAGCGGGAGTAGGTTATGCGACTCGACATCACTCCCCTGAACGGCAGGGCCCGCGGCTGGCTGAAATTCTCGTTCGGGCTCGCGCTGACGCTGCCCTTCCTGTATCCGTTCTGGTGGATGGCCACCAATTCATTGAACAACGCCGCCGAGATATTCGGCGCGCCGGCCCTGCTGCCCAAGAGCTGGCGCTGGATGAACTACCGCGAAATTTTCACCTACCAGCCCTACGCGCGGCATTACGTGAACAGCCTTTTTGTCGCGGGCCTGGGAACGGCGGGAAACATCCTGTTCGCCGCGCTGGCGGGCTACGGATTTTCGCGCATGAAATTCCGCGGCAGGAACGCGCTGTTCGTAGTCACGCTGACCGCCCTGATGATGCCGGTCGAGGTGGGGATCATTCCGCTTTTTGAAATGGCGAAGAATTTCATGCTCTCCGACAGCCTCGTGCCGCTTATCCTTCTGGCGATGTTCGGTGCGCAGGGGGCATTTTCCACCTTCCTGATGCGCCAGTATTTCATGTCCATGCCGAAGGAACTAGAAGAGGCGGCGCGCATCGACGGGCTGGGGCATTTTTCCACCTTCATGAAGATCGCGCTGCCGCTCGCGGGCCCCGCCGTGGGTTCCGCGGCGATACTGTCCTTCCTTGCCAGCTGGAATTCCTTCCTGGAACCGCTGGTCTTCGTCAGCGACATCGCCAAGTTCACGCTGCCGCTGTCGCTTTCCAATTTCACCGATACCTATGGCCTGCCGCAGTGGCACCTGCAACTGGCGGCCACCAGCCTGGCGGTGATTCCCATACTTGCCGTCTACGTCGTCTTCCAGAAAAAGATCGCCGATGCGATGGTGTTCTCGGGGCTCAAGGGATGATCCCCGCCGATTTCAAGAGTGAGGTTTCGCGCATGCATCCGGTTTCACGTTTTTCATATGACCTTGTTGTCGCGGGGCTCGGCATCGCGGGGTCCATGGCGGCGACGGCGGCGGGCAGGCTCGGCCTTCGCGTGCTGGCCTTCGATTATTCCGCCTTTCCCGGCGGCGTGCTCACCTCGTCCGGCACCGGCCCGATGATGACCTTTCACGCCGGAGAAACGCAGGTCATCCGCGGCCTGACCGGTGAAATGGTTGACCGCATGGTCGCCAAGGGCCTTTCACCGGGGCATATTCCCGACTCCACCGGATTCACCTATTCCGTCACTCCCTTCGACCACGAGGGCATGAAGCGCGAGATCGAATTGATGCTGCAGGAAGCCGGCGTGCGCATCCTGTACCACGCCATGCTGGACGGTGTCGAGGTTGAATCGAATCGCATAACGCGCGTTTCCGTGCTGACCAAGTCGGGCCGCATCGAGTTCGAGGCGCCGTATTTCATCGACGCCACCGGCGACGCGGAGCTTTCGCACAAGGCCGGCGTGGCCTGCGAGTTCGGGCGCCCCGGCGACGGCCTGGCGCAGCCCATGACGATGAAACTGCGCCTCCACGGCGTGGACATCGCCGAAATACGGCGCTTCATGCGCGCGAATCCGCATGAATTTCCGATGCTCGCCTCGCGCTGGAACATTCTGGACGCGGCGCCGCGCCTATCCTGCGCGGGATTCAACAGCATCCTCAAAGCCGCGCAGGATGCGGGCGAAATCACCTTCGGCCGCGAAACCGCGCTGTTTTTCGAAACCAACACGCCCGGCGAAGTGATCGTGAACATGAGCCGCATTCTGGGCAAGAAATCCACCGATCCCTGGTCGCTCACCGAAGCGGAGATGGAGGGGCGCCGCCAGATCTGGGAGTTGTACGAATTCTTCAGGAAGCGCGTTCCCGGATTCTCGGAAGCGCGCATGGGATTTTCAGGGCCCTTCGTCGGCGTGCGAAGCTCGCGCCAGATCGTGGGCCGGCACCGGATCGCGGTCGAGGAATTGTTCGAGCGCACACGTTTCCCCGACCTGATCTCGCACTGCGGATACCCTGTGGACATCCACAGCCCCGACGGTTCCGGCACCGAGCATAGGCACTTCGAATACGGCGCGTATTACAACGTTCCGCTGCGCGCCATGCTGCCGCGCGAAATCGGCAACCTGGTTACCGCGGGCCGCTGCATTTCGGCGGATTTCGCGGCGCAGGCCTCGCTCAGGCTTTCTCCGCACTCAGGCGCCCTCGGCCACGCCGCGGGCGTCGCGGCCGCGCAGGCCCTTCGCCAGGGAGTCGCCGTCGCCGGCGCGTCGCATGACGCGATATTCGACACGCTACTCGCGCAGGGAGCCTTCCTCGACCCGGAAAACGGGCCTGCGTCAGCAGCGGGCCCCTCCGCATGAAGCGCCGGGCGACGATCAAGGATATCGCCGCCGCGACGGGCGTCTCGTCCGCCGCGGTGTCCGCCGTGCTCTCAGGCGGCACCAGCGTCTCGATCCGCGTATCGGAAGAAACGCGCGCGAAAATCCTCGCCGCAGCCCGTGACCTCGACTACGTGCCCAACCAGCGCGCGCGATCGCTCCGGCAGCGCGCCTCGCGCATCATCACGGTCATCACCTACGAAAAAGTGTTTCCCGTGGACTGGCGCGACGAATTCTACCGGTTTTTCGTCGGCATCGAGGAAGAAAGCGCGCGGCTGTGCTACGACCTCCTCATCCTGAACAACGCGGCCTCGCGACCCGGCGGCTTCGACCAGATCGGCATATCCGACGGAGCGGTGGTCATCGGCATCAGCAAGGACGAGGAATCCCTGATGCGATTCCATCATTCGGGATTTCCCGTCCTGTTCGTCGGCCGGCGCGAAATGCCCGGGCTGGACCCGAATTACGCCACCTTCGACTACGAAACCCCGATACGGGACCTGGCGGCGCGCGTCGCCGCGGCGGGCTTCCGCAGGGCTGCCTACTTCGCCGTGGGCGCGGGAGAACCGCTGCGCGACAAGCGAGCCTTCGCCGCGCGCGCCTTTTCCGATGCGGGCGTTCCCCTGGATGAATATCTTGCCGGCTCGCTACCCACCCCGGACACCGTTGTCGACAGCGCAACCTTCATGGTCTTCAATACCATGGCCTGCGCCGACACCTTCCGTGCCGACGCCCGCACCAAGGGCCTGCACGCGGGCCGCGATTATCAGGCGGCAGTGCTGGAAGACCGCTGGCAGGATGACGACCGCTTCTGGTCCTGCCTTGATTCCGACCGCATCGGCCTGGGAAAGATCGCGGTCGAGCGCCTGGCAGCCCTGATAACGGGCACGGCGGCCGATCCGGTCAGGGTGCTGCTTCCCGTTCGCCTGCTCGGCGGGGCATCCGCGCCTGACCTGGGGCTTCCCGCCGGGTCAGGACGGTCCGGCTGGTCCGCAGGGTCCGGCTGGCGCCTCCCCGATGACGGTAGTATGATGGCGGCGGAGGATCCCGAATCGCAATGACCAGGGCAGACAGGGCTATCGCGTTGCACAGGGGTGGTTCCGCCTGCTCGCAGGCGGTGTTCGCGGTGTTCGCACAGGAACTGGGCCTGCCGCCCGCTCCGGCGCACCGGTTGGCGGGGGGCTTCGGCGCGGGCATGGGCCGCTCGGGTTCCACCTGCGGCGCATTCTCGGGCGCGGTGCTGGCGCTCTCGCTCGCCTTCGGGGCCGACACGGGCGCCGACCAGGAACGCAAATCGCGCACCTACGACCTCGTGGGCCGCTTCCTGGACGAGGCGAAAGCGCGACACGGAAGCACCACCTGCCCCGGACTCCTGGGCCTGGATATCAAGGTCGAGGCCGACCGGGCCCGATTCAAGGCCGAGGGCCTTTCCGAAAAGATCTGCGTCAATGTCATCCGCGACACAGTGGAAACCCTGGAACGGCAACTGGTGGCCGCGGGCATGATCCGCCCCTCGCACCCGGATCGGACCGCGAGCCCGGCCGGCGTTCCCGGCGATTCGGCGCCCGTCAAGGTCGCTGCCGGCGACCATGATTCGGCCGGCATGCCCGGCCTGCGCATCGCGCGCGCCACCGCGGACGACGCCGGTACCCTGGCCTTTTTCCGCTACGAAATGTTCCGCGACATGCTGCCCGACTCGGACTGGTCCTTCCGGCGCGACATGCTGGTGGCCGAGGCGGCCCGCTATTTCCGCGAGCAGGCGGATTCGCCGTACCAGATGAACTACGTCGCCTTCCTGAACGGGCAGGCGGTGGGCTCGGCCTGCGCCATCCTGCAGGAACGCCCGCCGCACGTGCGCTACGACGGCGTGCGCTACGGATACGTGCACAACGTGTACGTGAAACCGGAAGCCCGCGGGCAGGGCGTGGCGCGCGCCCTGCTCAAGCGCCTGCACGCCGAGGCGGCCAAGGCCGGCGTCGTGCGCCTGAGCCTGCACGCGTCCCGCTTCGGGCGCCCCCTCTACCTCGACCTGGGCTACGAATCGATCGAGCGCTACATGGAAAGCGACCTTCCCCGTGATTGACCACCGACAAGGAATGAACATGGACAAGCGATTCGAGCAGGAACGGCATTTTCTCAAGGCCAACTGGGACAAGGTGATCGGATCGGATTCCGACCAATCGCGCGGCGTGCCCGCGCCTCCCCAGGAAGATCCTCCCCGGCCCGAGGACGAGCTCATTCCCCTGCCATCGGTACGCGATCTTTACCTGAAGACGACGGACGCCTGCGCCCCGGACGCCGCTTCCGCGCTGGCCTCCGCGCCCGCGGAATTCGCGCGCCTCCTTTTCGAGCGCAAATCGCGCCGCAAGTACACGAACGAACCGATCAGCATGGCGGAACTGTCCTACCTGGCCTGGGCCTGCGAGGGCGTCCGCGAAAACCGCGGCAAATACTCGTTCCGCACCACGCCCTCGGGCGGCGCGCGCCACCCCCTGGACCTCTACGCTTTCGCGCACAAGGTGTCGGGCCTGCCGGTAGGCCTGTACCGCTACCTGCCGGTGGAACACGCCCTCGTCCTGGAACGGGCGGGCGACGAATCGCACGAACTGGACCGCGCCATCCGCGGGCAGTTCTGGAACTCGGCCGTGGTCTTCCTCTGGGCCGCGGTGCCCTACCGCAGCGAATGGCGCTACGGCAAGGCCGCGCAGAAACTCGTGGCCCTGGACGCGGGACACTCCTGCCAGAACCTGTACCTTGCCTGCGAAGCCCTCGGCCTGGGCACCTGCGCCATCGGCGCCTACGACCAGGAGCGCCTGGACGCCTGGCTCGGCCTGGACGGCGAGGACATCTTCGCCATACTGGCCGCCCCGGTGGGCAGGCCCGCCGCCGGCCCGCAAGGCCGCGACTGATACCCCAAGGAGCACCGGCATGACCCTCGAACTCGACCTCGTCCCCCTTGCCATCCCCGAAGGCTGCAACATTGTCGTCGGCCAGTCGCACTTCATAAAGACCGTCGAGGACATCGGCGAAATCATGGCCAATTCGGTGCCCGGCGCGAAATGGGGCCTGGCCTTCAACGAAGCCTCCGGCCCCTGCCTGGTGCGCGGCGAGGGCAGCGATCCGGCGCTCGCACGCGCCGCGGAAGCCTGCGCCCTGGCCGTGGCGGCGGGCCACACCTTCTACCTGCTGATCGGCCCGGGCGCGTACCCCATCAACGTGCTCGACCGCATAAAAGCCTGCCCCGAGGTCTGCCGCATTTTCTGCGCCACCGCCAACCCCGTGCAGGTCCTGCGCGCGCGAAGCGACCAGGGCGCCGGCATCGCGGGCGTCATCGACGGTTCGTCTCCCCTCGGGGTCGAGGGCGAGGCCGACAAGTCGGCCCGCAAGTCCATGCTGAGGAAATTCGGTTACAAGTACTGA
>CAYRXK010000059.1:2654-4798 GCA_964428265.1 uncultured Treponemataceae bacterium | reverse complement strand
TCGAAGCGCACCGCAGTGGTGTCGAAGGCGCGCCCGATCGCGCCCGATCGCGCCGCCATGGCGGGATCCAACGTCTCGAAGCGGTGTTCGCGGTCGAGGATCCACAACTCGTCGGCGTAGCGCAGGGCGGCGTCGATCTCGTGCGTGCACACGGCGACCGCCGTGCCGCGCGTGCGCGCCAGTCGGGCGATCAGGTCGAAAATCTCGATGCGCGACGGCATGTCCAGGAAGGCGGTCGGCTCGTCCAGCACGACCAGCGGCGTATCCTGCGCCACCGCGCGCGCGATCTGGGTTTTCTGCTGCTCGCCGTCGGAAAGGCCGGCGTAACGGCGCCCCGCGAAGGCCGACATGCCCACCGCGTCCAGCGCCTGCCGCACACGGTCGACATCCTCGGCGGACAATCGGTTGCGCGCGTCGGTATAGGGGTAGCGCCCGAAGGCCACCATGTCGAACACCGTGAAATAGCCCGAATCCACGGATTCCACGTGCACGTAGGCCGCCTGCGTGGAGCGGCGGTCAGGCTGCATCATGAAGGGATTTTCGCCGGCCAGGCGCACCTCGCCTGCCAGGGCTTCCTGAAGCCCGACCAGGGTACGGAGAAGCGTGGACTTTCCGGCGCCGTTAGGTCCCACCAGGGCGGCCACGCGGCCGCGCGCCAGGTCGAACCCGATGCCCGACGCCAGCACCGTCGCGCGCGCGCCTCGACCCCATCCTATGGACACATCCCGCGCGGCGAGGATGGGCCCCGACCCGGCGCTGCCGGCATCAATGCCGCCATCGACGGACCCCGCGCGGCCGGACAGGCCAGTACCCGAAGGCGGCCGGTCCGGCAACCCCGGGATATGCGCCCAGCCCGATCCCTGTGCCTTTTTCATATCGAGGCGCCCCGCGTCATCCGCGTCATGCGGGTCATTTGGCGCCTCCCCGCTCGCGGCGCATGAACATGCCCAGCACCACCGGCGCGCCGAACAGCGCCAACAGCGGATTGATCGGCAGGACCGAGCCCCCGCCCGGCGCCTGCGAGGCGATATCCGCCGCCAGCGCCACGGCGGCGCCGCAGAACGCGCTCGCCGGAACCAGCACCCGATGCTCCGAACTCCTGAACAGCCTTCGCGCCATCTGCGGCGCCGCAATCCCCAGGAACGCGATCGGCCCGCAGAAGGCCGTCACCGCGCCGGCCATCAGCGCGGCCGCCGCCAGCACCAGCGTGCGCGCCGAGCGCACCCTGACCCCTACGGTCGACGCGAAGCGCTCGCCAAGGAACATCGCGTCCAGCGCCTTGGCGGAAACCGCGGCCCCCGCCATGCCCAGCGCCAGCGTGCCGGCGAGCACCGGCAACTCGGCGTTCCGCACGCCCGAAAACGATCCGTAGGTCCAGCCCAGGTACAGCTGCACCTTCTGCGGGCTGCCGAAGTACACCAGCAGCGACACCATGCTCCCCGCGATGTAGCCGATCATCAGGCCCACGATCAGCAGCGTCACGCCATGCTCGAATCTCCTGGACAGGAAAAGGATCAGCGCCAGCACCGCGCCCGCGCCCGCGCTGGCCGCCAGCACCAGGGCAAGGTAACCCGACACCGGCAGCACTCCCAGCAGGGTCGATCCCGATGCGCCCGCGGTACCGGCGGCGCCCGTGGCCAGGATCATCGCCGCCACGCCCATGGACGCGCCTGCGCCCACGCCCAGCGAATCAGGCCCCGCCAGGGGATTGCGGAACAGGGTCTGCAGGAGGAGGCCCGACACGGACAGGGCCGCGCCGGCCAGCAGCGCGGTGACCGCCTTGGGGAAACGGAACATGCGCATGATCATCGCCGTCGCCTCGCCCGCGGCCTCGCCCGCAGCGTCGACCGCTCCCGGGCTGGAGCCGAACAGCGCGCCCAGCGCGTCCGCCACCGGAATGCGCACCGACCCGAAGGCCAGGTCAGCCAGGAACAGCGCGGCCGTCACCGCCGCCAGGCCCGCGAACGCGGCCCCTCGACCCACCCTCATTCGCCTATCCGCCGGTAATAGGAGAAGACATGCCCGGGAAACAACTCGGGATGGAACATCGCCGCCAGGTCCGCGAGCACCAGGTCGGGCCGCATCGCCGCCGACTCGAAATAATCCGAACCGCCGCCGGGACTCATGCGCAGCGTATTGTTCCA
>CAYRXK010000059.1:0-2554 GCA_964428265.1 uncultured Treponemataceae bacterium | reverse complement strand
CCCGGCCGGCCCCCGGCCAGGGCGAAGCGACCGTGAGAACCTTGTAGCCCTTGGCGTAGCGAAGCGAGAACCCCGCCTGGCGCGGCAGAACCAGGTAGCCGTCGGTGGAGGGGGCAGGCCCGGCCGCGGCGCCCGTGACCGCCAGCGCGATCAGGGCCGCGATCAGGAATGCGGTGCGCATGGGCAAGAGCCTAGTCGAGGGTTGCCCTTCGGCGCAAGGTGGGGGTACAGTGTCACGAACCTTGCGCTTTTTTGGAGGACACATCGTGGCGGTCGGCGAACGCGGAATAGGATTCATCGGGATAGGCGTCATGGGCGCATCCATGGCGGGCCACATCCTGGACGCAGGCTACCGCGTGATGGTGTACAACCGCACCAAGTCCAAGGCCGACGGCCTCGTGGCCCGCGGCGCGGTCTGGGGCGAAAGCCCGAAAAAGATCGCCGCCGAGTGCGACCTGGTCATCTCCATCGTCGGCTACCCCTCGGATGTCCAGGATGTATATTTCGGCCCGGACGGCCTCATCGCGAACGCGCGCCCCGGCACCATCCTGGCTGACATGAGCACCTCCAGCCCCAAACTCGCGCGGCGCATCCACGAAGCCGCCGCCGCCGCGGGCATCGCCGCGCTGGACGCCCCCGTCTCCGGCGGCGACCTGGGCGCGCGCAACGCCACCCTCACCATCATGGTCGGCGGCGACACGGCAGCCTTCGTAACCGCCAAACCCGTATTCGACACCATGGGAAAGACGGTCATCCTGCAGGGCGGCCCCGGCGCCGGCCAGCACACCAAGATGGCCAACCAGATCGCCATCGCCGGCAACCTCTCGGGCGCGGTCGAAGCCGTCACCTACGCACGCGCCGCCGGCCTCGACCCCCGCGTCGTCCTGCAGTCCATCGCGCACGGCTCGGCCGGCAGCTGGCAGCTCGGCACCATGGTGCCCCGCATGCTCGACGGCGACTTCGCGCCCGGCTTCTACGCCAAGCACTTCCTCAAGGACCTGCGCATCGCGCTCGATGCCGCGCGGGACATGGGCGTCAACCTTCCCATGCTCGCCATGGCCGAATCCCTCTTCGTCAAGGTGACGGAAGGCGGCATGGCGGAGCTCGGCACCCAGGCGCTCTACCTCCTGTATGAACGGGGGCAGGCATAATCGCCTCGAACCATCCCCTGCGGGGCAACGCGCCCGACCGGATGGTGGTATCCGGCAAGGCATCGCTGGGATTCTGGAACGGCCTCCCGCTTCACTCGAACATCGCGGAGCTCCGGCACCCCTTCATCTACCCGCTCCCCCGGTTATTCGAACGCTTCAGGCTCAAGGAATGGCGCAGCGTGGCGGTAGCCGACGCGCGCTGGTCCGTCCGCTGCCTGCTCCTGGACGCCAAGCTCTTCGGCATCGCGATCCTGGACATCCACGACCGGTCGGCCGGCAGGCGCTATGGCTTCCGGCGCTTCATCGCGGGGCATCCCTTCCGGCGGCACGCGGACTCGCTCTACCCCGCCAGATTCAGGTTCCGCCGCTTCCGTACCGGCATCGAATGCAACCTCGACCCGGATTCCGGCTCAGGATCGCTGCTCGCCTTCACCGTACCCGCGCGCGGCACCAGCATCACCTGCCGCCTGGCCCTGAACCTGGACCGCGCCTCCTGCGTACCCGCCACATCCTGTTCGACGCTCGGCCTTCGACGCGCCGCCCTGATATCGAGGGTGCTCGCGCCCGCCTCCGGCCAGCTTGTCCTGGGCGATGAACTCATCGACCTGGACCAGGCGTCGACCGTCGGCATCGTGGAGGACGGCAAGGCCTTCCTGCCCCTGCACAGCGAATCCATAGGACTCTCCGCCTTCGGCCGCCTTCCGGACGGCCGCCTGGCGGGCTGCGCGCTCACCGACTTCGTGGCCGACCCCGGCATGCGCCCCCTGGGCAACACCTTTTTCCTCGGGGTCGAGGCGCACCGCCTGCCGCCGGTGCGGATCACCCAGCCCTACGGCGAAAAGTCCGCCTGGGTCATCCAGGATCTCGAGGGAATGGTTGATTTGAGTTTTACGCCCGCCTCGGCCAAGGGATTCGAACTGCACGCCGGCGGCCTGGCGCTGGCCCTGAAAGGCTCCGCCGGCACGCTCGAGGGCACACTGAAGACGCCCTCGGGCGAGGTTGTGGAACTGGTCAAGCTTCCGGGCCTTGCCGAGTCCCGTCTTATCCGGCTCTAGCGGACCGATCCAAACCCAACCGCGCTGCATCGAACAGGACCGAATCGCGATCGATTGCAGCTAAACACAACGGGTGCGTGCGACTTCTGGGGTATTCGAAAGGGCAACCCCATTGGGCCATACACACCGCGGTACACGCCTAGGTACAATCAGTTGTACACGCATCGGTACATCCGGAAGTACGCGCTGTAGACAGCTCCCGCCCAGCTGCGCCCCCCCCCTTTTGAACGCTTCGCGTCAGAGCTGGCGGCCCGTCCGCAGTTTTTCCTCGAAACGCTCCAGGTCCTTGCCCGACAGCGTAGCGCCAGCGCCGCCCGCCGCACCCGCGCCGCCCGCCGCGCTCGCGCC
>CAYRXK010000058.1:8637-15925 GCA_964428265.1 uncultured Treponemataceae bacterium | reverse complement strand
GGGCTACCCCTCGGGGTAGCCCTTTGTGTACATAGCGGGTCCTGGTGACGACCTGTGCGGAAATCTGGCGCGGGAACATCCTGGCCGGAGCGAGGGGGACCCCCATTCGCCGGATTTCCGCTGAATGAACGGCCCGCATGGGGCGTTCATTGCGTCGACAGGCGTGGTATGGCCCCCTCGACATATCGATGCGTTGAGCGGCATCATGTGTCGTCAAGGCGGGACGGCGCATGAATATCCGGATCGGGCGGGACAAGATCGTGTTCCTGTCCTATTTTCTCGGACTCATTATTTCAGGATCCATCCTGCTGTCGCTGCCCTCGGCATGGAACGGCGGCGGGCGGCTCCGTTACGTGGACGCGATCTTCACGTCGACGAGCGCGGTATGCGTCACGGGCCTGATCACGGTTGACACCTCCCTGTATTCGCGGTTCGGCCAGATCGTGATCCTGGCCCTGATTCAGGCGGGCGGTCTGGGACTCATAACCTTCGCAACCCTCTACATCGCCCTTCCCAGGCGGAAGATCTCGCTCCTGTCACGCGGTTTTGTCGGTGATTATTCGCTGGCGGAGGTGGAGTATCGTACGCGGGATATAGTGCGCGGCATACTGGGAATAACCTTCGGCATAGAAGCGGCGGGCGCCGTGCTGCTGTTTTCCCGATTTTCACGCGCCGCGGCCGGCACGGGCGAAGCGGCATTCGATGCGCTGTTCCATGCGGTTTCGGCGTTCTGCAACGCCGGATTCTCGACGTTCCCGACGAATCTCGAATCGTATGTCCTGGATCCCGTCGTGAATTTTACCGTCATGATACTCATCGTCGCGGGAGGGCTGGGGTTCGTGGTCATTCGGGATGTCATGAAGCTGTTGCGCGGCAGCAGGTTGCACCCGAGCTACCACTCGACCATGGTCATCCGGGTGACGGCCGTGCTCATCGCCGCGGGGGCGGTTGCGATCCTGTTCCTGGAGTACGACGGCGCCTTCGCGGAACTACCCTGGGCAGGCAAGATCATGGCGTCGCTGTTCGCGTCGATAACGCCCAGGACGGCGGGGTTCGACACCGTGGCGCCCGCGCATTTCGGCCATGGGACGACGCTGCTCACCATGATACTGATGTTCATCGGCGCGTCGCCGGCATCTACCGGCGGCGGCATAAAGACCACCACCTTTTTCGTGGTGCTGATCGCCGCATTCCGGTACCACGAAGGCGCCGATACCCTGCATTTCAGGCGCAGGCAGATACACGCGAAAACCGTGTTCAAGGCGGTGGGCGTGGTGGTGAAGGCACTGCTGGTCGTGCTGGTCACCGTGATCGCCATCCAATGGCTCGAACGCGACTCCATCGCTGCGGGAACCGGGCCGACCTTGGTGCAGGTGCTGTACGAGTCGATCTCGGCGTTCGCGACGGTGGGGCTTTCGATGGGCATCACGGCATCGCTCGGTGATGGCGCCAAGTTGGCCCTGGTAGTGGCGATGTTCGTGGGCAGGGTCGGGCTGTTCGCCATGGCGCTACCGCGGTCTTCGCGGAAGATCGAAGGCTACGCCACCGTGCCCACGGGCGACGTGATGGTGGGATGAGGGGTATGAGGATGAAGATTTACGCGTTCGTGGGACTGGGAACGTTTGGCATGGAAATGCTGACCAACATAGCCCGGTACACCGACACCATCGTGGCCATCGACTCGGATCCGCTGCGCGTGGAACGGGTGAAGGACCTGGTGGGCACGGCCTACGTGGCCGATGTGCGCGACGAGGATGCGCTCAGGCGCATCCTGCCGGAAACGATCGACGAGGCGATCGTCGATCTGGAGACGGACTTCGAGGCCGCTTTGCTGGTTACCCATTTCCTCGCGAAGGCGGGCGTGCCCGAGATCATCGTGAAGGCCGACTCTGATGATCGCGGTGAAATACTCAAGGTTCTCGGCGCCACGCGGGTGGTGAATGCCGATCGCGAGGCGGCGACGCGCATCGCTCCCCTGGTGCTCTCGTCCTCGCTGTATAATTTCATGCCGATAGGCGGCGACCTCGTGATGGCCGAGGCGGGCATCGACGCGAGCCTGGTGGGCAAAACGCTCGTCGAGGCCGACCTTCGCAGGGCGAGGGGGATAAACGTGGTGGCAATCCGCACTGAAGGGTCGACGAAATATCGCGATTTCGACCGGGATTACCGGCTTGCCGAGGACGACGTGCTGCTGGCCGCGGGCAAGGAAGCCGATGTGTTCGCCTTCGCGGGGATCGCGCATGCGGGACCAGCCAGAAAGGCGGGAGGGCTGGGCGAGTTTTTCCGCACCATGTTCAGGCGCGGCGCCGCGAAAAAGTAGGATTCCGTTCAGCTGCGCCAGAAGCGGCGCGTGAACAGGACCAGGACCGTGTATACCTCGAGCCGGCCGACGAGCATGGTGAAGGTGAGCCAGAGCTTGATCCACCAGGGGAAGAACGCGTAGTTGCCCGCGGGGCCGACGGGGCCGAGGCCGGGACCGATGTTGCCGAGGTTGGCCAGGGTGGCGGTGACGCTGGTGGTGAGGTCGTAGCCGCCCAGGCCCACCACGAGGAACGACACGATCATGATCGCGAAATACAGGAACACCAGGGCGGCGGTGTCGTACACCACGTTCTTGCGCAGGTGTCGGCCGTTCAGGAAGATAGAGTAAACGCCACGGGGATTGGACAGGTAGCGCATTTCCGAAAAGGCCATTTTCGCCAGGGTGAGGATGCGCACCACCTTGATGCCGCCCGCCGTGGAACCCGCGCAGCCGCCGATGAACATGAGAAAGACCAGGGTAAGCTGCGACGCGTGCGGCCAGGTGGCGAAATTGAAGGTGGCGAACCCCGTGGTGGTCAGGATGGATGCGGCCTGCAGGCCCGCGAAGCGGAATGAAGTGACCAAGTCCGCGAATACGCCGTGGTTCAGAAGGTCGATGGTGATGATCCCCGTGGGGATCAGGAAGAACAGCAGGTAGGCCCGCAGTTCGGGGTCCTTGAACACGGGACGGACCTGCCCCTTGAGCAGACGGAAATAGAGCGTGAAGTTGGCGCCGGCGAGCAGCATGAACACCGTTATTACCGTATCGATGTAGGGCGAAGCGTAGTGGCCGACGCTGGCGTTCTTGATGCCGAAGCCGCCGGTGGCGAGGGTGGCGAAGCTGTGGCAGACCGCGTCGAACAGCGGCATGCCGCCGAGCATCAGCAGGATGATCTCCGCGAGCGTGAATCCGAGGTAGATGTACCAGAAAATCTTGGCGGTGGCGGACACCCGCGGGGTTACCTTGTCCACCGAGGGCCCGGGGGCCTCGGCTTCCATGAGGCGCAGGCCTCCGAACCCCAGCAGCGGGAAAATCGCGACGGTGAGCACGACGATGCCCATGCCGCCCAGCCAGTGGGTGGTGGCGCGCCAGAGCAGGATGGAACGGGGAAGGGCTTCGACGTTGCCGAAGATCGATGCGCCGGTGGTGGTGAATCCCGACATGGTTTCGTAGAGCGCGTCGAAGAACGAGGTGCAGACGCCGGAAATGAGGAAGGGAACGGCGCCGAGCAGCGAAGACAGCACCCAGCTGAGGGTGACGAAGAGGAAACCTTCGCGGTTGGTCAGGAAGGGCTTGCCGTCGTTCCTGCAGAGCCAGCCCATGCCGATCATGAACGCGAAGGCCGCGGCGGCGGGGACGAGGAAGGCGAGGGTGACGCGGAACGCTTCGCCCCCGAACCGGGAAAAGGTGGCCATGACCGCCAGGAATCCGCCGATGATGCCGAGGAGGACGGAAAGGACCCGGAGCAGCGATCGGTAATGCATGGTCAGGTACCGAAGATGGTTTCGAGCAGGTGCATGGATTCGCGCCTGAGCACGATGCCGACCTGGTCGCCCGGATAGATGACGCTGTCGCCGCGCGGGATGATGGTGACACCCTGGTGGATGATGAAGGCGATCAGGGTGCCGCGGGGGATTCCGAGGTCTTTCACGGTGCTGCCGGCCTTTTTGCAGGCGGGCGAGATTTTCAGTTCGACGAGCTCGAGGTCGCCCTCGGCGAAACTGTGCAGGCGGTGGATGTCCGCCTTGCGGACCATGTCCAGGACGGCGCCGGCGACGATGGCCTTCTGGTTGACCAGGGCGTCGATGTCCAGCGTGGATTCGAGGTGCATGTAGAGGTCGTTGTAGACCACGGCGAGGGCCTGCCGGGCGCCGGCCTGGCGCGCGAGCAGGGCGGTGACGATGTTGTAGCTCTGCGAGGCGGTCATGCAGAGCACCAGGTCGGCGCGGTCGATGCTCTCCTCGGCGAAGAGCGATTCTTCGGAGAATCCGCGGCAGATAGCCTCGACATCCGGGAAGGTACGGGCCACCGCCTTCACGTCTTCGCGCGCTTCGTCGATCACCGTGATGCGCGAGTTGCCCGCCAGCATTTCGCTGCCGGCGCGCCGCATGCGCGCGGTGCCTTCGGGGCCAGGCACGCCCAGTTCGGTGAGCACCCTGCGCGCGAGGGCGTCCGCGCCGAAGAGCACGAACGACGAGATGCGTCCGGAGGCGCCGCGTCCATGGCCGAATTTGGCCGCGAGTACTTCGGGAGCGCCGAGGACATAGGCCATATCGTCTTCCTCGAACTGGAAATCGCCCCCGGGGACGATGATGGCCGCCTTGCGGATCACGGCGGGAATTATGAAATCGTTGCCTATGGCCGACCTGATTTCCTGCAGGATGGCGCCGGGAAAGCGGCGGTCTTCGGCGCAGTGGATTTTTTTCAGGGTGATGCCCGCTTCCTTCAGCGCGAAGGATTCGGAGGACAGGCCCTTGCGGATGATGCGCACGATGGCTTCCGCGGTTTCTGCCTCCGGATTGAGTATGTGGTCCACCCCCAGGAAGCGCTGCTTCTGCCGGTGGAAGGAGCCGAAATAGTGGCTGCGCACAAGCGCGATGGTGTGCGGTTGCGGGAAGGCTTCAGCCACCAGTCCGCAGGCGACGATGTTGGCCTCGTCCGAACCGGCGAGCGCGATGAACCAGTCGGCCTCTGCGGTTCCGGCGTCGCGCAGGGTGTCTATGTTTTCGCCGTCGCCCTCGACCACCATGCAGTCGAGTTCGTTGCCGACCGACCGGGCGGTGTCGGCCTTGCGTTCGATGATGACCACGTCACGCTGTTCGGCGATGAGTTCCCGCGCAATCTGGATGCCGAGCAGGCCGGCTCCGACGATGACGATTTTCATAGCGTGTGTCCGACTATAGCCAAAGACATGCCGAAATGGAAGTGTCATTGACCCTGTGCTGAGATGGCCTGTAATATCGAAGCGCATCGTTCGGCGCGAAATCCCGTACGCAGTCCGGCACGGCAAGGGGGCCCTTCACATGGATATCTTCGCGAAATGCTTCGCCTTCGATCTGGACAAGCAGGCGCACGAGAAGGGGATTTATCCGTATTTCCAGGCGCTGGACGGCATGGAAGGCACCGAGGCCTCCTTCAACGGAAAGAAGATCATCATGATCGGGTCGAACAACTACCTCGGGCTTACGATGCATCCCAAGGTCCGCGAAGCCGCGCGAAAGGCGCTGGACGAATTCGGGCCCTCCTGCACGGGCAGCCGCTTTTTGAACGGCACCCTGAAGCTGCACCACCAATTGGAGGAACGGCTGGCCGCTTTCATGGGCAAGGATGCCGCCCTGGTCTTCAGCACCGGCATGCAGACCAACCTGGGCGCCATCTCCGCGCTGGTGGGCAGGAACGACGTGGTCGTGACGGACAAGGACGACCATGCGTCGATCGTGGACGGCTGCAGGCTGGGCATGGGCACGATCAAGCGCTTCGTGCACGGAGACCTGCAGCAGCTGGACCGCATCCTGGCCAAGATCCCGGCCGAGCAGGGCAGCATGGTGGTGGTGGACGGCGTGTTCTCCATGGGCGGCGACATCGTGGACCTGCCGGAACTGGTGCGGATCTGCAAGAAGCACGGCACCCGCCTGTACGTGGACGACGCCCACTCCATCGGGGTGCTGGGCGGCGGCCGCGGCACCGCGAAGCACTTCAACCTGGTGAACGACGTGGACCTGACCATGGGCACCTTCTCCAAGAGTTTCGCGTCGCTGGGCGGCTTCGTGGCCGGCGACAAGGACGTGATCAACTACATCAAGCACTATGCGCGGTCCTTCATCTTCTCGGCGTCGCTGCCGGCGCCGAACGCGATGGCAGCCTACGCCGCGCTGGAAGTGATGGAAACCGAGCCCTGGCACGTGGAAAAGCTCTGGGAAAACGCCCATTTCATGATGAAGGGTTTCAGGGAGCTCGGATTCGACATCGGGCACACGCAGACGCCGATCATCCCCGTGATCATCGGCGAGGACGAGGCCTGCTTCCGTTTCTGGAAGGACCTCTTCGAGGCGGGCGTGTACTGCAATCCGGTGATTTCGCCGGCGGTGCCGGAAGGCATGGCCCTGCTGCGCACCAGCTACATGGCCACGCACACCCGCGATCAGCTGGTGAAGGTGCTGGACATCTTCGAGAAGGAAGGCAGGAAGTTCGGCATCATCTGATCGCCCGGGCGTTTTCTTGACCTGAGGCCCCCGCATGGCTACCTTCTGCGCATTCGTATATGTAGTGCGGAGGTAACCGATATGCGGCATCGTTCGTTCGGGTTCGCCGCCATGGTGGCGGTGCTGGTTGTGGTTTTCTTGTCCGCGGTTCCCGCGGCGTTCGCCCAGGAGGACGGCATGCGACCGTTCACTGCCCAGGGGAAGGAGTTCGACCGCTTCGACACCGGCGACGGGGAGGCGAGGATCGTATTCCTCGGCCACTCCTCGCTGGCGCTCCTGTACGGAGGCGCGACGATCTACATCGATCCGGTAAAGCAGTACGGCGATTACGCCTCGCTGCCGGACGCCGACCTGATCCTGATAACCCACGAACACAGCGACCATCTGGACGCGGCTACCATCGCCGCGCTGGAAGCGGACAACACCCTGCTGGTGCTGAACGAGTCGTCGCGGAAAAAGCTGGGCCGGGGCGGGGCGCTGGAACACGGCGAAACCTTCATGGGCGCCGGCGTTTCCGTGCAGGCCGTGCCCGCCTACAACGTCAGCGCGGGCAGGACCAACTACCACCCGCGCGAGCGGCGCGACAACGGCTACGTGCTGACCGTCGGGTCGCTGCGGATCTACGTGGCCGGCGATACCGAGCCCATCCCCGAGATGGCCGAGCTCGGCGAGATCGACATCGCCTTCCTGCCCATGAACCTGCCCTTTACCATGACGCCCGAGCAGGTTGCCCAGGCCGCCCGCATGATCAAGCCGAAGATCCTGTATCCCTACCATTTCGGAA
>CAYRXK010000058.1:0-8537 GCA_964428265.1 uncultured Treponemataceae bacterium | reverse complement strand
TCCGGCGGGCGTCAGTCGGCGCCGGCCGGGTCGAGCAGCCCATGCTCGACAAAACTGTAGAAGTCCTGCCGCGAGAAGACCAGGTGATCCAGCAGCGGAATTCCGAGCAGTTCCCCGGCGCCGCGAAGCCTGCGCGTGATGTCCTTGTCCTCGGGCGAGGGCGCGAGCTGGCCCGAAGGATGGTTGTGCGCCACGACAATCGCGCAGGCGCGGTCCGTGAGCGCGTCCGCGAACACTTCCCGCGGATGGATCAGGGTGCGGTTTACCAGGCCGACGGATACCGTGCGCGTCTGGATGACTTCGTGCGCGCCGTTGAGCGAAACGGTCAGGAATCGCTCCTGCTTCGGGTCGGCGAAGTGCGCGACCAGGGGAAAGACGTCCGACGGCGTGCGCACGCGCGTGCCGTGCGCGCCGTACAGGCGCCTGCCCAGTTCCAGCGATGCGGCGACTATGCTGGCCTTGGCGACTCCCATGCCGATGATGCTTTTGAGCGCCTTGATGTCCAGGGGGCCCTGCCCGTCCCGTATGAACGCGTAGATTTCCTTGGCCAGGCGATCCACCCGTTTGCCGCGAACCCCATGGCCGAGGATGGCCATGACCAGATCTTCGTCCGCCAAGCCCCTGGTTCCCTGCGCGATGATATGCTCCCGCACCCTGATATCGCCCTGAACCGGCTTTAGCCGCATAGGGTAGATACGGCTTTCCGCCACCGTGGTGCCACTGTGGTGATTGTTCATCGGTACCTCCATGGTACACACGCGCGCGGAAGCCTTGGTTGATTCAAATTCCTGTTGACAATTCCACAAGACGGTCTACAATCCCCCTAGCGGTATACTGGTATACCGATACCGGCAGACGGTAACCCTACCGATGGAGCGTTCGGCGTGGATATAGCGGTGCTTGGCGGCGGAAGCGGCGCGCATGCGATGGCGGCTGACCTTGCCCTGGCGGGACATTCGGTGCGGATGGCGGAGTT
The DNA here is from genome assembly GCA_964428265.1 of uncultured Treponemataceae bacterium. GTDB lineage: Bacteria > Spirochaetota > Spirochaetia > Treponematales > Rectinemataceae > CAYRXK01. The sequence continues at coordinate 7,561 of CAYRXK010000058.1, read as the reverse complement.
GCCCGCATTGTCGGGAAGCGCATTCGACGCCGTGTGCACTGCCGGCGGGGTGGAGCTCGAGGGCGTGGCGCCGATGGGCGGAGCCCCGGGGTTCGCGCGCCTTGCCATGGCCACGACCGACATCGCCGAAGCGATCCGCGGCGCACCGCTCGTCATGGTGGTGGTGCCCGCCTACGGCCACGAAGCGTTCATGCGCATTCTTGCGGAACATGCCGCGGACGCCCAGCTCGTCGTGTTCCACTCGAGCTATTTCGCGTCGCTGGTGTTCGCCAGGATGCTGGCCGAGGCGGGGCGGACGAAGGGCCCGCTTTTCGGCGAAGCGGCATCGCTGCTGTACCTGACGCGCCTGCGCGCGCCGGGCAGGGTGTGGATCAAGGCGGCCAAGCGCGTGATGCCCTTCGCCGCGATGCCGGCAAGCCGGACTCCCGAGGCGCTCGACCGGCTGGCGCCGGTGTATCCGCAGTTCAAGGCGGCCGACAGCGTGTTCGAAACGAGCCTGAACGATGCGAGCGTGCTGGTGCACCCGGTGACGACCCTCCTCAATCTGAGCAGGATCGAACGCGAGGGGCCCTACCAGAGTTCGTTCTATGACCTTACGCCGGGCATGGGCCGGGTTATGGACGAGGTGGACCGCGAGCGGGGCGCCGTGCAGGCGGCGCTGGGCCTGAAGCCGCGCTCGCTTCCGGGCATGGTGCGCGAAATGTTCGGCATCGAGGCGGAAGATTGCTATACCGCCCTGACCTCGACCCCGGGCTACGCGGCACAAACCACCCCGGACGGGCTCGGTCACCGCTACATCACCGAGGATGTGCCCTTCGGTCTGGTGCCCACCGCCGCGCTCGGACGCGCAGCGGGGCTGGACATGTCGGCGACCGAGGCGCTGGTCAGGATCGCGGGGGCCGCCGCGGGAAGGGATTTCAGCGCCGCGGGCAGGGGCCTGGCGGCGATGGGACTGTCGGGCATGGACGCCGACGCGATGCGCCGCCACGTGCGGTGAAATGATGGAAGGAACGCGCATGGTGCAGGAAGGCGTACGGGCGCTGGACAGGTCATCGACCTCGACCCAGGGACCACTGTATCTCCAGATATTCGACACGATCAGGGAATGGATCCGCGAAGGGCGGCTGAAGGAGGGCGACATGCTGCCCTCCGAGCGCGATCTGGCGCAGATGTTCGACGTGAGCAGGGTGCCGGTCCGCGAGGTGCTGAAAGTGCTGGAATTCGCCGGCGTGGCGGAGCAGGTGCGCGGCAAGGGCGTGTTCATCAAGCGCATCAGCGCGCACAACCTGATCAGCAACCTCGATTTCGTGATGATGGACCGTGGGCACACCCTCCTCGAGATGTTCGAGGCGCGCGAAGGGATCGAGGTTCAGGCCGCGGCGCTGGCGGCGAAGCGCCGGACCGACGAGGACCTGAAGGCGATGGAAACGGCCATCGAGTCCATGGAGCAGGCTATGAAGACCGGCGGCAGCCTGATGGACACCTCGACGGGGTTCCACACCGCGCTGATCGCGGCCGCCCACAACAGGGCCATACAGGAAATCAACCTGTTCATCTCCGACTGGCTCAGGCTGGCGCGCAGCGCCGTCTATCGGCATACCTCGCTGCATGACGTGGGACTGCAGCACCACAAGAACATCCTGGAAGCGATCCGCCGCCAGGACAGCGAGGAGGCCGAACGAATGATGAAAGCGCATCTTGACCGGTCGCGCAAGGTGATCGAGGACGCCATCGCCGAAGCGACGGCGAGGGGAGAGATCGCATGAGCGGTACGGCGAAGTCGGGCGGCGCGGCGAGCGCGAAGATGGAACGCGTGCGCGCGGCCCTTTCCGGCGAGCGTCCCGACAGGATTCCGTACAGCATCTGGACGCATTTTCCGGGTCCGGACATGGACGCGGCGCGCCTGGCCGAAACCACGATGGGCTTTTACCGGGAATTCAACCTCGATTTTATAAAAAACATGCCCAACGGCCTGTTTTCGATAGAGGACCACGACTGCGGCTGCGATTTCAGCGCGATTCCGTCCGGCGGCGTGGCCAGGGCCACCAGGCTGGCGGTGAACGAACCGGATGACTGGGAGCGGCTACGCGACCTGGACATAGAACAAGGAGCGCACGGCCGCGAGCTGCGTTCGCTTTCGCTGCTGCTGGCTGCGATGCGGAACGAGGCGCCGGTGATCGCGACGCTGTTTTCGCCGTTCACCACGGCGCAGAAGCTGTCAGGCCCGCACCTTGCCGAACATCTGAAAACGCACCCGGAAAAGGTGAAGGCGGGGCTGGAGATCATCGCGGCGAGCACGGCGCGCTTTGCCGCGCGCGTGGTGGACATGGGCTGCGCGGGGCTGTATTTCGCCAGCCAGATGTCGCAGAAGTCGGCGGCGACCGAGGCGGAGTACCGCGAGTTCGGGGTGCCCTACGACCTGAAGGTGTTCGACGCGACGAAGGATGGCGCCTGGTTCAACGTGATGCACATCCACGGCGACGATGTGTATTTCGACCTGCTGGCCTCGTATCCGGTACAAGGGATCAGCTGGCATGCCTGGGAAACGGCCCCGTCGGTGGCGGACTTCGCCGCGCGGGCGCCGGGCAAGGCGATCGTGGGCGGCCTGCGCCGCTACAAGATCACCGAGGGCGCGCTGGACGAGATCAGCCGGGACGTGCGCGAGTCCGTGCGCCTGACCGGCGGAAAGCGGCTGTTCCTGGCGCCGGGCTGCGTGATCCGCGCGCCCTTCGACCGGCGCACGCTGGAGCATGTGAAAGACGCGGTGGCGGGCACGGCGGCGGATGCCGCGCGGCCCTCGATATAAGGAGGAGGATCCGACATGAAACAACTGCGACCGGGGTTCTGGGGAGGGGTGGCCTTCCTTGCGACGGGGCTCCTGTTTACCGGATATTCGCTGATGTATCCGTACAAGAGCGAGATCGGGCCGGGTTCGGGATTTTTTCCGATCTGGATTTCGGGGCTGCTGACGGTGCTGGCCATCCTGTACATCTACGAAAGCCTGAAGGGCAACGACAGCGCCGAGGACATCGAGAAGGGCCCCTTCCTGAAGGTGCTGTACAACATCATGGTGATGGTGGCCTACGTCCTGGTGCTGCCCGTGGCGGGCTTCAACCTGACCAGCGTGGCCTTCCTGTTCGCCCTGTACTTCAAGGCCTACAAGCCGCTGCCCAACCTGGCGATCTCGGCGGTGTCCACCGCGGTGATCTATTTCCTTTTTCTGGCGCTCGGGGTGCAGATGCCCCTGAACGCGCTCGGGTTCTAGGAGGAACGGCATGGAAGCGTTGAATCTGCTCGCGCAGGGGTTCCAGACCGCGTTCACCCTGAACAATCTCCTGTTCTGCCTGATCGGCGTGTCGGTCGGCATGTTCATCGGCGTGCTGCCGGGCCTGGGGCCCGTGGCCGGCATGGCGATCCTGATCCCGCTAACCTACAGCCTGGATCCGACGGCGGCCATCATCATGCTGTCGGGGATCTTTTACGCGGCGATGTACGGCGGCACCATCACCTCGGTCCTGATCAACACGCCCGGCGAAAGCGCGTCGGTCATCACCTGCCTGGACGGCTACCAGATGGCCCGCCAGGGCAGGGCGGGCGCGGCGCTGGGCATCGCGGCGATCGGCTCCTTCGTGGGCGGCGTGGTGGCGCTGCTCTGCCTGACCTTCCTGGGGCCGCCCCTGGCCAAGTTCGCGGTCAAGTTCGGGCCGCCCGAGTTCTTCGCCATCATGACCTTCGGCCTGCTGCTGATCGTCGGCCTGATGGGTAAATCGGTGGTGAAGGGCATGATCGCCGCCGCCTTCGGCATCCTCTTGTCGCTGATCGGCCAGGATCCGGCGACGGGCACCGACCGCTTTATCTTCGGGCAGCTCTGGCTGCTGGACGGCGTTGAATTCGTGGTCATGGCCATGGGCCTGTTCGGCATTTCCGAAATCCTGGTGAACGCCGAAAAGAGCATGGAAATCGCGGTGCCGCCCAAGGTGAAGGGACTGATTCCCCCCCGCCACGAATGGGCGCCCGCGTCCAAGGCGATCGGCCGCGGCACGCTGATCGGCATGGTGCTCGGCCTGATTCCCGGCGCGAGCGCCTCGGTGGCCTCGCTGCTTTCCTACTCGACCGAGAAAAAGATGGCGAAGGACCCGACCCGCTTCGGCAAGGGCGCGATCGAGGGCGTGGCCGGACCCGAGACGGCGAACAACGCCTTCGCCGGCGCGGCGATGATCCCGCTGCTGACCCTGGGCATTCCCAGTTCGCCCACGGTGGCCATCCTGATCGGCGCCTTCACCATGCACGGCCTGGTGCCCGGCCCCCTGCTGTACGAACGGAATCCGACCTTCCTGTGGGGCCTGATCGCGAGCATGTTCATCGGCAACGTGGTGCTCCTGATCATGAACCTGCCGATGGCCAACCTCTGGGCCAAGGTGGCGCGCATTCCCTACAAGCTGCTGGCGCCGCTCATCCTGCTCATCTGCATGGTGGGCGTGTACAGCGTGAACCGCAGCATTCCCGAAATCGGCCTGCTGGTGGTGTTCGGCGTGATCGGCTACTTCATGAAAAAGCTCGAATTGCCCGGCGCCGCGGTGATCCTGGCCTTCATCCTGGGCAACAATCTGGAATACACGCTGGTGCAGACCCTCAGCATGTCGAAAAGCGGCCTTCTGTACCTGTTCCAGCGCCCGATTTCCGGGGTGATGATGGGGCTTTGCATCCTTATCCTCATAGGAAGCATCGTGTCCGCGGTGCTGAAAAAGCGCGATTCCCTGGCGACCGACCAGGAAGTATAGGTCGAGGGCCGGCCGCGGCGTTCGCCGCTGCCGGCGGTACGGTGATAACCGCCCGCATCGCATGATGCGGGCAGGCTTCAAGGAGGAAGGAATGAGCAAGAAAACGACTTCGCGCGCATGGGCGAAGGCGGCGATGGCGCTGCTGGCCGTCGTCATGATCGCGGCGATCCTGCCGCAGGCGGCGTTCGCGCAGAACTACCCGCGCAAGCCCATCACCGCCATCGTCGCGTTCGGCGCCGGCGGCGGCACGGACCTGGCGGCGCGCGTGATCCTGAAGTACGCCGAAAAGTACCTGCCGGGCACCTTTGTGGTGGACAACAAGCCGGGCGCCGGCGGCGCCATCGGCTTCACCGCGATCGCGCAGGCCCCGAAGGACGGCTACACGATCGGCATGATCAACCCGCCCAGCGTGCTGTTCAACCCGATCCAGCTCGGCGACAAGGTGAAGTACAAGCTCGAGGATTTCGCGCCGATCGCGAACTTCGTCAGCGATCCGGGCGCGATCATGGTGCCCTACGACAGCAAGTTCAAGACGCTGGCCGATGTGGTCGCCTACGCGAAGGCGAACCCCGACAAGCTGCGCGTCGGCTACGGCGGCCCCGGTACCCAGGAAGCGCTTACCCTGCGCAAGTGGGAGCAGGACAACGCGCTGAAGATCCTGAAGGTTCCCTTTACCGGAACCGGCCCCAACCTGACCGCGCTGCTCGGCGGCAACACCGAAGTCATGTTCGCCAACGCCTCCGAGATCATGCCGCAGTACACCGCCAAGCAGATCCGCGTGCTGACGGTCGGCACCGAAAAGCGCTTCGACTGGATGCCCGAAGTTCCGACCTACAAGGAAGCGGGCTTCGACGCCTCGCAGGTGGCCATGCGCGGCCTGGCCGCGCCCAGGGGCGTGGATCCGGCGATCCTGGCCAAGCTGTCCGACGCGATGAAGAAAACCTTCGCCGACCCCGAGTTCCGCCAGAAGGCCGCCGAGATGAGCCTGCCGCTGGACTACCTCGGCCCCGAGGATTTCATGAAGAAGCTGCAGAGCCTGGATGCGTTCTACCGCGCCGAGTACGCGAAGAACCCCTGGTAACCTGAACCTGTCCCCGTTTCCGCCCGCCCGCCCCCGAAGCCCGGGCGGGCGGGGGCTTTACCACGCATCTAATGCGATTGATCCCAAGACCCGGAAGGCGACCCGATGAACGACACCAGACCCGCGTACCATGATGCCTATCTCGCGATCCTGCGCGAGGAACTCGTGCCCGCCATGGGCTGCACCGAACCGATCGCCGTGGCGTTCGCCGCGGCTACCGCGCGCAAGGTCCTGGGCCTGATGCCCGAGCGCGCCGAGATCCGCTGCAGCGCCAACATCGTCAAAAACGTAAAGGGCGTCACGGTGCCGAACACCGGCGGCATGCGCGGCATCGCCGCGGCCGCGACGGCGGGCATTGTCGGCGGTCGCGCGGAAGCCGCGCTGGAAGTGCTGGCTTCGGTGACGGACGCCGACCGGCGGGAAGTCGCGCGCCTTATGTCCGCCGGGTTCTGCACGGCCACCCTGGCCGAGGGAATCGAAGGGCTGTACATCGAGGCGATCGTCGGTTCAGGTCCCCACACCGCCGAAGTCATCGTCAGGGATACCCACACCGGCATCACGCGCATCCGCAAGGATGGGATTGTCCAGTTCGAGGTTCAGGCGGCCGGCACGGGCGCGCGGGAAGGCTGCGAAAAGGGCGATGCCGCCTGCGCCGGCTGCGCCGATGCGGCCCTCTGCTTCGGCGACGCGGGAACCGGCAACCTGGCCGTTTCGCGGCAGGCCTATGAACTGATGAACGTGCGCGACGCCCTGGCTTTCGCCGAATCGGTCGATCTGGCCGAGGTAGCCGACCTGATGGAAAAACAGATCGCCCTGAACTGCGCGATCGCCGACGAGGGATTGAAGAACGACTACGGCGCCGCGGTGGGCAAGACCATCCTGGCGCGGGGCGCGGACGATGTGCGTGTGCGAGCCCGGGCACGGGCGGCGGCCGGCAGCGACGCGCGCATGGGCGGCTCGGCCATGCCGGTCGTGATCAACTCCGGAAGCGGCAACCAGGGCATCACGGTGACCCTGCCCGTCGTGGAATACGCGCGCGAGTGGGGCGCGAGCCGCGAAAAGCTCCTGCGCGCCCTGGTCCTGGCCAACCTGGTGGCCCTGCAGCAGAAAGAGTACATCGGCAAGCTTTCCGCCTACTGCGGCGCGGTTTCGGCCGCGGTCGGCAGCGGGGCGGGCATCAGTTACCTGGCCGGCGGCGACTACGCGACAATCGCCAGGACCGTGACCAACGCCATCGCGACCGCGAGCGGCATGATCTGCGACGGAGCCAAGTCTTCCTGCGCCGCCAAGATCGCCACGGCGGTGGAATCGGCCATCATGGCGCACGAAATGAGCATGCAGGGCCGGACCTTCGCCCCGGGCGAGGGCCTGGTGGCCGAGGATGTCGAGGCGACGATCCGCAACGTGGGCCATGTCGGCGCGGTGGGGATGAAATCCACCGATGTCGAGGTGATCCGCGTGATGCTCGAAGGAACGCGCTGATCCGAGAAGGGGTGGGGGGCGGCCCCGCGCCGCTTCTCCGCCGCTTCCCCGCCGATTGCCCCCGCGCCACCGTTTGCCTTCCCGGAAATTTCCGTCTATACTCCAAAATCGGGTGCCTGCAGCCTCGCGCACGGCCCCATATCATCGCAGGAGGAAACCTTCATGAAAAGTCTGCAGGGCACGAAGACGGCGAAGAACCTGATGGCGGCGTTCGCCG
>CAYRXK010000057.1:2081-16144 GCA_964428265.1 uncultured Treponemataceae bacterium | reverse complement strand
TCGCCGATTCGCTTGCCAAGGCTATCGGCATGGCGCCGGAGTTGTTCATGTTCGGTCTGCTTATCGGATCCTGTCTCGGCGGCAACCTTACCCCGTTCGGCGCATCGGCGAACGTAGTGGCGATGGGTATGGTGAAAAAAGAAGGAGTGAAGGCGGGCTTCGCGGAATGGGTCAGGATCGGCGTACCGTTTACCGTCCTTACCACGGCCGCTTCGGCGCTGTTCACGTATTTTTTCTGGAAGTGACCGGATAAAGCGCACGGCGCACGTAAGGCGCAAGCCCTTCGCCCGCACGGCAGACGGGGGGCTTGCGCATTTTCTTTTTCGGATATATGCCATTCGCGATAAACGCGAGGCCATGCATCGACCCCGCGAAAGGGGAAAATCGTGGATCTCGACATCGCGAAAGAACTGGATTCCATCAAATCGCAACTGGCTGACCGGCCCGGCGCCAAGCGCAAGCTTGCCATGGTCGTGTTCTCGGGCGATCTGGACAAGCACCTTGCCAGCATGATCATCGCCACCGGCGCGGCGGCCATGGGAATGGAAGTCGTCCTGTTCTATACTTTCTGGGGGACGGCGGCGCTGCGCGACCCCGCCAAATCGGTTTCCGGCAAGAACCTGGTCGAAAAGATGTTCGGGTTCATGCTGCCGAAGGGACGCAACCGCACCACGCTCTCGCAGATGCACATGGCGGGCGCGGGCACCGCCATGATCAAGGCGATCATGAAGAAAAAGAACGTCGCCAGCCTGGACGAGATGTTCGAAATCGCGGCGGCCCTCGGCGTGAAGATCGTGATCTGCGAAATGTCCATGGACCTCATGGGCCTGAAGCGCGAGGAAATGATCGATTATCCGAACCTCACGGTCGGCGGCGTGGCCACCTTCCTGGCCGACGCCGGCGAATCGGCGATCCAGCTGTTCATCTGACGATCGGCAGCGAAACAAGGAGAGAATCATGGCAGACATCACCGCGAACAAAACCCTCGACTACAAGGGACTGAAATGTCCCATGCCCATCGTGAAGATTTCGCAGGAAATGCCCAAGATGAAGGTGGGAGAGATCGCCGAGGTTCTGACCACCGATCCGGGCTCGCTCTCGGATTTTCCCGCCTGGGCCAAGACGACCGGCCAGCAGATCCTGGAAACCCGCCAGGAGCCCGGCCTCATCAGGATTTTCGTGAAGAAAGCCAAATAGGCGGCGCGCCGTGAGTGACCAAGCACAGGTCGCGGCGACATCGGCGGCCAGCGCGGTTTCGGCGGTTTCCGCCGCTTCCGCGCAAGTCGCGCATACGGGTGTCGCGCTCGCGCTCGACAAGCTCTATTACTTCATCATGGTGCCGATGGTCTATCTGTCCATCGGCTTTTTTGTGGTCGCGGTCATCGTGAAAATCGTGAATATGCGGCGCGCGGGACCGGCTCCCTTTCCGCTCGCGACCTACCCGTCACCGAAAAACCCGATGCTGGCCGCGTTGCGCGACACCTTCGGCATGCCGCAGATCCGCCGCAGGGATCCGCTGTTCTGGGTTTTCCTGATGATGTACCACGCAGGATTCCTGCTGCTGATCCTGGGACACCTGGACATTCTGCCGCAGGTGAACCTGGTGAGCCCGTCGTCGCGTCACATGATCGGCGCGGGCCTTGTGGGCGTGATGGTGACGCTGCCGACCTTCTATTTCCTGGGCCGGCGTTTCCGCGGCGCGAACCGGCACATTTCCACGCCGGGCGATTACCTCCTGCTGTTGCTGCTGCTCTTCCTGTTCCTGCTCGGCGACCTGATGAGCTGGGGCAATTCCTGGACCGCGAACGGCTTCGTGATGACCAAGGCCGATTTCGCCAAGTATTTCGATTCGCTGGCGCGGTTCACCTTCGCCGATCCGCGCCTGGTGCTGAAGGGCTCGCATTACCATTTCGCGGTGCTACACGTCCTTCTGGCAAACCTGCTGTTCATCACCCTGCCGTTCACCAAGGTGGTGCACGCCTTTTTCTCGCTGCCCCTGAACGCGGTCCGGAGGTTTTCATGGACCCGAAAATGAGCGCCGACCTGAAATCGCTGTTCGAGAAAAAACTGAACGGCGTCATGCGCATGTACCTCGAAACCTGCGCCCGCTGCGGAAACTGCGTTGAATCCTGCCACGTGTACGCCTCGATGCCCGACGCGAAATACACCGCCGTCGGTCGCGCCGAGGTGGTGCGCAAGGTGTTCCGCCGCTATTTCCGGATGGAGGGTCGTTTCGCCCCATGGCTGGGCGAAACCCTGAAATTCGACGACGACACCATGGACCGCGTGTACGAAGCCGCGTATTCCTGCACCGGCTGCCGCCGCTGCATGGTGCACTGCCCCTTCGCCATCGACACGCAGCAGGTCATGTCCATCGCCAAGGCCCTGCTCATCGGCGCGGACAGGGAACCGAAGATCCTTTCCATGCTTGCCGACATGAGCGTCGCCAAGGGCGAGGGGATCGAGGAAACCCGCGCCGACTACGCGCAGGCCCTGGCCAACCTCGACGGCGAAGTGCGCGAACTCTGGCCCGAATCGCCTGCGCCCGCGGTGCCCTACGAAGTCGCGGGCGCCGACATCCTGTACGTTCCGCTCGCCGGGTCGCATTCCATCGTGAGCGCGGCGGCGATCATGAATGCCGCGGGCGAGCGCTGGTCGCTGTCGTCGTTCGAGGCGGTGAATTTCGGCGCTTTTGTCGGCGATTCCGCTAAAATGCAGGCGATCGCCAAGCGCATCGTGGACGAGGCGATCCGCCTGGGCGTGAAGGAAGTGGCCGTGGTCGAATGCGGCACCGCGTTCCGCGTGCTAAGGCACATGATCGGCGAGCATCCCTTCCAGGTGATCGCCTTCGTGGAACTGATCGACCGCTACCTTGCGCGCGGACGAATCCATTTGCACCGCAACAAGGCGCTTTCCGAGCGGGCCACCTATCACGACCCCTGCCAGATCGCGCGCAATTCGGGCGTGTACGAACAGCCCCGCCGCGTGCTGCGCGCGCTGACCGATCATTTCGTGGAGATGACGCCCAACCGCGCCGAAAACTGGTGCTGCGGCGGCGGCGGCGGCCTGGTCGCGATGGGCGAACTGGAATTCCGCATGAAGTCGTCGCGCGTGAAGGCCGACCAGGTGCGCGCGACGAAGGCGGCCGTGGTCACCACCGCCTGCGAGAATTGCCACAGCCAGCTTTCCGACCTGAACGAGCATTACCAGCTCGGGGTGAAGGTGGAATTCCTGTCGCACCTGGTGGCGCGCGCCCTGGTTAAGCCCGGAGAGGCCTGGTCCGCGTGATCCGCGGCCTGAGCCGCTGCTAGCGGCTCAGGCGCGCCGCCTGGTCGCGCAGGTCCTCGACTTCGCGGATCCAGAAGGCCCTGCCGCCCCAGCCGGGATTGTCGCGCTCGAATCGCGCATCGTTGCGCTGGGCATACTGCCAGGCCAGGAAATGCAGCATGCGGTGGAAACGCAGCGCTTCCACCGCGCCGCGGCTGCCCGACGGCAGATCCGAAAACTCCGAATATCCTTCGGCGATGAGCGACCATTCGCGCCCGCACTCGTCCGCGCTTCCGGGCAGGAGCATCCAGAGGTCCTGCGCGACCGGCCCCGTCGCCATGTCGTCGAAATCCAGCACGGTCAGGCCCTCGGATCCGCGGTCGAGTATGTTGCCGCGGTGCAGGTCGCCGTGGATGCGCTGCCGCGGCAGGGCGTCGATCGCATTCGATACGAGGGTAATCGCCGAATCGCATATCGTGTCGAATTCTTCGCGCAGGTCGGGATGCACGATCGGCGTCAGTGTCGCGACATGCGCTCGGGTGAGCGCCGAGTCCAGGATCAGCCGCGCCGGCGCCGCGGCGCCGCGGCCGGCGGCGTGAATCCTGCCGGCCAGCGCGCCTATCCTGAGCCAATCCTCGTCGCGCTCGGCGTCGAAGCTTCGGCCAGCCTTGCGCGGGTACAGCGCGAACATGAACGCCGCGGATGCGTCGAACAGGCTTGAATCCTCGATCTCGATTTCGGCGATCGTGCCGCCATCGGGGTGGGGCGGACGGAGCGGTAGCGGCTCGGCGACCGGAATGTCGGCGCGCGCGCAGTCTGCGACAAAGCGGTGTTCGTCCTCGATCGCCAAGCGGGACCATCGGCCGGGCCGGTAGAACTTGGCCACGTAGCGCGCGCCGTCCGCGGCGCGGATGCCGTACACGCGGTTCACGTAACTGGAAAAAGGCTCGAGCGCGCCTTCGGGCTCGATGCCCCAGGCGAGGTTCACCTCTTCCAGCACGAGGTCGGGCGACAGCGCGTCGAAGGCGCCGCGTCGGCCGTCAGGCCGGTCGCCCGGACGGGCGCCGCCGCGCGCGCCGTGCCCGTCGTCGGGCTCAGGCGCGCGCGACGGTTCGGGCGGCGCGGTCATCCCGCGGCCTCGCGGTGCGCCAGGGTCTCCCAGCGCAGGGTCTTTGCCGCGATGAGCGATTCGATTTCGCCATAGCGGGCGTGGGCCGCGCGCAGTTCTTCCGCCTTGGCGCCGGGCCGCGCGAACAGCGCCTCCAGCGATGATTTTTCGTTTTCCAGCGCGTCGATTTCGGGCAGCAGCGATTCCAGCTCGCGCCTTTCGGAAAACGAGAGGCGCGCGGCGCGCTTCGCGTTGGGCGATCCCGCGCCGGCGCCGTTTCCGCCCTCGGCCGCCGACTTCGCCGCGCGCGCCGTCTTGGCTTCCGCCTGCGCGGATTCCCTGGCGGCCTGCGCGGCGGCGATCGCGTCGGCCTGCGCCTTCGCGCGCCACTCCACGAAGGACCCCTCGAAGCGGGAAGCGCCTCCGCGCCCGTCCAATACGATCAGCGTGCGCGCGATGCGGTCCAGGAAGCTGCGGTCGTGCGACACCGCCAGGATGCATCCCCTGAAGGTTTCAAGGAAATCCTCCAGCGCCTCGATCGTGCCGATATCCAGGTCGTTGGTCGGTTCGTCCAGCAGGAGCACGTTGGGCGCTTCGGCAAGTACCCGCACCAGTTGCAGTCGCCTGCGCTCGCCGCCGGAGAGCTTGCCGACCGGCAAGGCCTGGAATTCGCGCGGAAACCCGAAACGCTCCAGCAGCAGGGCCGCGTCCTGCGCGGCGCCGTCGGAAAGGCGCACGCGTTCGGCGTGGTCGCGTATGTAGTCGCCCACCGCCAGCGCGGGATTCACCTCGTCGGGCGTCTGTTCGAACAACGCGATGCGCGCCGTGTCGCCGATTTCAAGCGTGCCGGAATCGGGGCGCAGGCGTCCCGCGATGAGGTTCAGGAGCGTGCTCTTGCCCGATCCGTTCGGCCCGACGATGCCCACGCGCGAACCCGGAAAGAATTCGTACGTTATGCGATCCAGCACCGGGCGCGCGCCGAACGAAATGGAAACTCCGTCCATCAGGACGGCCTTCTTTCCCAGGCGCGTTTCCCTCGACGAAAACTCGAAATCCGCGTCGGGGCGTTCCAGGGCGGCCGCCTGCATGGCGCGTATCTCGTCCTTGCGGCGCTCGCTCTTGGTGGCGCGGGCGCGCGCGCCGCGCGCGAGCCATGCCAGTTCTATCTTCAGGTTGGCCACGCGGCGGTTTTCGGCCGCTTCCAGCGCTTCCCAGCGCTCGGCCTTGCGGCGCAGGTACTCCGAATAGCCGCCCTGATGCCGGTGCACCGCGCGCCGGTCGATCTCCAGGATGGAATCCACCGTGGCGTCCAGGAACCAGCGGTCGTGCGTAACCAGCACGAAGGCGAACTTGGCCGCGAGAAGCCGATTTTCAAGCCATTCGATGGCGTCGATGTCCAGATGGTTGGTCGGTTCGTCCAGCAGCACCAGGTCGGACTTCGGGGCCAGCGCGCGTGCGATCGCCGCCTTCTTGGCCTCGCCGCCGGAAAGGTTTCCCATTTTCGCATCCGGATCGCGCAGGCCCAGTTCGGCGCACAGCGCGAGGTAGCGGTTTTCGATCCCGACCGGGCCGAAGGCCTCGATCTGGTGCTCCAGGCGATCCAGAGCCTGGCCGTGTTCACCGCGCGCCACCAGATCCCGGTGCCGCCGCGCCAGGCCGATCTCGGGCGCTTCGCCCAGGAAAAGGAATTCTGCCACCGTGGTGTCCGCGCCGAAGGCGGGCAGCTGCTCCAGCGTTGAAACCGCCAGGGCGGTCCGCGTGGCCAGGGTGCCGCGGTCCAGGGGCATGCGCCCGGCGAGCATGCGCAAGAGGGTTGTCTTGCCCGCGCCGTTCCTGCCGACCAGTCCGAGGCGCTCGCCCGATTCGATGCCCAGGTCCAGCCCCTCGAAGAGGAATCCGTCCTTAACGGCGACGGCCGCCTGCGAAATGGATACGATGTTCATTCGTCCGGCACTATAGCCTGCGCGGCGTGGATTCGGCTATCGGACGGACCTATACTTCCAATAGGAGGCACTCCATGGCTGTCGTCACCATCTCTCGCCAATACGGAAGCTCGGGCGGCGACATCGCGCGCAAGGTAGCCGCGGACCTGGGCTGGAAACTCATCGGCAAGCACGACATCGGCAGGATCCTGGGCGAATACGGCCTCGTCGACTTCGACCGCGACTACGAATCCAGGCTCGGTTTCTGGGCCACGATGGACAACCGCCTGAAAACCATGGTCACCATGATGAACCGCGTCATGCTCGCGGTGGCGCGCGCGGGCAATGTCGTGATCCTGGGTCGAGGCGCCTTCGCGGTGCTCGGCGGCTACGCCGACGTGCTCAACGTGCGCGTACAGGCCCCTATCAGGTCGCGCATAGACCGCCTGCTCGCCGAAGGCCGCGCCAGCGGTTTCGACAAGGCGCAGGCCACCCTGCGCTCGGGCGACGAAGTGCGGCGCGTCTTTGTGGAAACCATGTACGGCCTCCGCTGGGACGACCCCGCCTGCTACGATCTCATCGTGGACACCGGCAAGATCAGGCCCGAAGACGCGGCGGCCATGATCGAGGAGGCGGTGAAGGCGATCCAGCGCGCCATGGTGCCGGGAATGAAGGACACCCGTGAAATCCCGCGCGACGAGGATATCGAACAGAGTATTTCGCGACTGTGAACGGAGCCGGCGCCTCCCCCCCGAATGTTGTTTATATATAACAACTTTCTATGGACAAAAAATATTACCATGCGCTATAGTATGCGCCACAATCAACAAAGGCACGGACCTGACGGATGGCAGGATCCTTCAAGGAGCTCTCGATGATGTCGGCGACCATGACCGCGCCCGAAGTCCGCGAAACGCGCTTCCCGGAAGCGCTCTGGGAAGGCTTGTACTCCATGATCTCGGATGCATACCGGTTGACCGCGGAGGAGCGCGACCGTTTCGGCCGTTCCAGGATCGCCCGGCTGGTCGCCGCGATCCCGTACCTGGCCGGCTGCGACGAAGCGGAACGGACCGCGCTCGCCCACCTTTCGACGCTGGTGCTCGCATCGCGTCCCTCGACGCGAAAAGCCTTCGATCATGCCCCGTCCGACGATCCCGATCCGATGAACAGGTTGCGCACCGTCGCCGATTTTCGTGGTGGTAATCCCGCGATCATCGAAAAGGGTATGTGCATGCTCGGCATCGCCATGCTGAACGGGTATCTTCAGGACGAACCTTCGGATCACGAATCGGGGGTCTACAACCCCTTTGCATCCGGCGCGTGGCGTGCCAACCGGATTGTCGCGCTGCAGGAACGATCATCGGCCGTACCCATGCCGGAGATGGAGGAATTAATGGATGGATTCGATGGAATTCCCGGCTGGTGGGACGTATGAAAAAGGATGATCCGGTGCGGCATTTCCGCACCACCGGATTGCTTTTCACCGCGTTCTTCGTGGTGGCGATCGGGGTGGATATGTCCTCGCTCCTCTTCGATCTGCACTATACAGTCCCCGGGGCGCTCGTGCACCCGGTCGTCCTGAGCCTCTACCTGGTCTCCGCCATCTTCCTCGTCTCGGCCCTCGTCCCGGCCATGTACTGGATTCAGCCGGCCGTGCTTCTGATGGTCGTTCCCATCCCGCAGCTCGACAACCCGGCGCCGATGTATAGTCTCGGGGCCTTCGTGATCGGCGTGATCATGCTGTTCCAACTCGGCTACATGGATCGCAGGCGCCGGATCAAGATCGTAGCCCTGATACTCTACCTTTTCGCGTCGATCATCTTGGGCGTGATGCGGGGAGAGCGTCTTCACCCGGTCAGGAGCGTGGCGCCGGTACTTTTCACGCTCGTCTTCCTGGTGCTGCTGTATATCCTGTTCAAGGAGAAGATTGTTGTCTACCTGCGCGAACCCAAGCCGCCCTATTCGCTCGCCGAAGCCGGCCTGAGCCGGGCCGAAGCCGCCTACGTGCGCCAGGTGATCGCCGGCAAGTCCCTGAAGGAAATTTCCGCGGAGTCAGAACGCCAGGAATCCACCGTGCGCAACACGCTCTCGCGCGCCTACAAGAAACTCGAAGTGACCGACCGCGCGAGCCTCTTGGACAAACTTAAGCAATACGAAATAAAGGAATGACGCAGGCTCGGCAGCGCCGCTGCCTGGTGCTCGGCGGCGGGGGCACGAAGGGCATCTACCACATCGGCGTGTGGCGCGCGCTTCGGGAAATGGGGATCGAGGTTGACGCCTTCGTGGGCACCTCCATCGGCGCCCTCGTGGCGGGCTTCCTGGCCCAGGGCGCCTACGACTCGATGGAGGAAATCGGACGCTCCATCTCACTCGGCCATATCATCGCGCTGCCGGACGACCTGCTGCAGGACGGAGGCTTCCGCCTGGATTCATCCGCCGCGGCGCGCGAACTCCTGGACATGATCAGGGAGCGGCGCGGCCTGGACACCGACCCCCTGCGCCGCCTCCTGGCCGCCCACCTCGACGAAGAAAAAATACGCGCCTCCGGCAAGGACCTCGGCGTGGTCACCGTGCGCCTGGGCGACCTCTCGCCACTGGAAATATTTCTCGACGACATGGAGCCGGGAAGCCTGATCGACTACCTGATGGCCAGCGCCACCCTGCCGGGCTTCGAAACCGTGACCATCCGCGGCCGCAAGTACATCGACGGCGGCATCCGCGACAACGTGCCCTTTCAGATGGCCAAATCCAGGGGCTACCGGCACATCATCGTGTCCGATGTCTCCGGCCTGGGCAGGACCAGGCGCCCCCAGATCGAGGGTACCCGCACCGTCTACATCAAGAATTCCATCGACATGGGCAGCGTGCTGGACTTCGACCGCGATTTCCTGGATTCATTCCTGCAGCTCGGGTATCTGGATACCCTGCGGGTCTACGGCAAGCTGGACGGCCACCTGTATTTCCTTGAACCCGATCCGCAGGCCGAGGCGCATGCGGCACGGGCTTGCGGGGCGGGCGCCGAGACGCACGAATCATCCATCCCGGCAAGCCTGCGGGCAATCCTGCCCGACTATCTCCGGCACGATCCCCGCACCTTTTCGGCCGCCATGGAATGCGCCGCCTTTTCCTTGGGCGTGCCGAGGGTGCGGCGCTACCGCCTCGAAGAACTGCGTGCCGAAATAGACGCGCATCGCTTGCGCGCCGAGGCCGGCATCGAACAGGCGCGCGCCCGTTCCGGCCTGACGACGCTCGCGCCCGCCCTGCGCGAGGCGGTAACCGGGCACCGCTATCCGGAGTGCCCCTATTATTATTACCGCCTGATCCGCGAGGCGTTCCCCCGCCGCGCCGCGAATATCCTGCACAGGGCCCTGGTGCTGCACTTCCCCGAACTGCCCGCGGGCGTTGAATTTCTTGAACGCCATTGCGCCCGGCCCCGCGGTGGTGCATACTCATGAAACATGAACGACTTCTCCCCCCGACTCACGCGTCCCTATGTGGATGAACTGACCGAACGATTCCTCCGCTACGTGCGGTTCGACACCCAATCCGACCGCCATGTGCCGGACATCCCCTCGACCCCCACCCAATGGGACCTGGCACGGCTGCTTCAGAAAGAACTCCAGGAACTCGGCGCCACCGATATCGTGCTGGACGATCACTGCTACTTGCGCGCGCGGCTTGCCGCCAGCCCGGGGATGGAATCAAGGCCCTGCATCGGCCTGATGGCCCACATGGACACCGCCAGCGACGTCTCCGGCGCCAACGTGAAGCCCCGGATCATCACCGGCTATGACGGCAAGCCCGTCACGCTCTCCGCGGGCTGGACCCTGGATCCCGCGCAGTACGAAGACCTGGCCGACCACGTCGGCGACACCATCATCGTCACCGACGGCACCTCGCTCCTGGGCGCCGACGACAAGGCCGGCGTGGCTGAAATCATGACCGCCGCCTGGTGGCTGGTACGCCATCCGGAAATACGGCACGGCCCGATAGAACTGATCTTCACTCCCGACGAGGAAACCGGCAAGGGCATGAACCTCTTCCCCCTCAAGGAAGTGCGGTCGGTCGCCTGCTACACCTTCGATGGCGGCAGGGCCGCCGAGGTAGAGGCCGAGTGCTTCAACGCCTACCTGGTAAAGGCGGAATTCACCGGAAAGGTCATCCACATCGGTTCGGCGCGCGGCAAGCTGGCCAACGCCCTGTCCATGGCGGCCGCCTTCATCGGCATGCTGCCGCGCAGCGAAAGCCCCGAGGCCACCGACGGCTGGTACGGCTATTATTGCCCGCTGGAGATGTCCGGCGGCCTGGAACGCGCCACGGCGGATATCTACCTGCGCGATTTCACGACCGAAGGCATGCAGGCGCGCATCGCGGCGGTGGAATCCTTCGCCGCGGCCGTGCGCGCGCAGTTCCCCCTCGGCGCGGTCAAGCTCACCGTGCAGCAGCAGTACCTCAACATGCGCAAAAAGCTGGATCTGCGCCCCGAAGTGCTGGAAAACCTTATGAAAGCGGTCAGGCGCGCCGGCGCCGAACCCGAAATCCGGCCCATTCGCGGCGGCACCGACGGGGCTCGCCTGACCGAAATGGGCATACCCACGCCGAACGTCTTCACGGGCGGCTACAATTACCACTCGCGGTTTGAATGGGCATCGCTGAGCGAGATGTCGCTGGCAGTGGACACCGCCCTGAAGCTGGTGGAACTATGGGCGGAATGAGGCTGACGGATGCCCGAGATAGACCTTAGGGAGTACGAACACGCCGCGGCTGGCAGCAATGTCTACCGGGGCGTCGAGCTCGAATTGCTGATGGAAACCCTGAACGCCTGGAAAGAGCGGCCGGGCGATCCCTACATCCTCCTCGACCTGCGCGACGGCCGCACCCTGGCGGCCTTCGCCCTTATCGCGCGCGCCTCGAACCGCAACAACACGTACGAAATCCGCTACCTCTGCGTGGACCGCGACTACCGCGCCACGATCGGCGGGGCGCGCATCTTCGAGATGATCGACGAGGAAGTCCTCCGCCGCGACCCCTACGCCCTCCTGCAGTACGAAACCTCGCGAAAAAAGCTCTCCGGCCTCGGCCAGGCCACGCCCGAAGCGGCGGGATACCGCATGATCGGCCATATTCCCGATTTTTACGCGGAAGGAAACGATTACTATCTGTACGCCCGCATGACGTACCGGAATCCCCCGCCGCCCAAGGAGGCGCGCGCCGACGATCCCGCGGGCGTCATGGAATCCGCGTCGTGAGGATCGCCGCGGTCGAAGCGGGCGGCACCAAGTTCGTGTGCGCCGTGGTCGATGTCGCTGTCGTTGGTGATGTCGATACCGAGGTCGAGGCGCGTCCCGCGGTCGTGGCGCGCGCCAGCGTCCCGACCACCCGGCCCGACGAGACGATCGCCGCCTGCGCCGCATTTTTCAGGGCCGAGCGCACGCGTTCCGGCCTTCCGTACGATCGGCTGGGGATAGGTTCCTTCGGACCGGTGAATCTTGATCGCGCAAGCCCGCGCTGGGGCTTCATCACCTCGACCCCCAAACCATTCTGGCGCGACACCGACCTCGCGGGCGCGTTCGCCGCGGAACTGGGCCTTCGGGCGTCGTTCGACACCGACGTGGGCGCGGCTGCCCTGGGCGAAGGGCGCTGGGGCGCCGCCCGCGGCCTGGCGGACTACGTGTACGTGACGGTGGGCACCGGGATCGGCGGGGGGATCGTGTCGGGCGGCGCGCTGCTGCATGGCCTCGGCCACCCGGAGATCGGGCACTTCCGCGTGGGCCGCATAGGCCCGGATGCCGCCGGCGGCAAAGAATTTGCCGGCGGCAAAGAATTTGCCGGTGTCTGCCCGTATCATGGCGATTGCCTCGAGGGCCTTGCGGCCGGTCCCGCGATCGGCGCCCGCTGGGGCGGCGATGCGCGGGATTTTGGCGACGACCACCCCGCCTGGGATCTCGAGGCGCGCTACCTGGCGCGCGCGTTCGCTTCGCTGGCGCTGATCCTTTCGCCGGAACGCATCATTCTCGGCGGCGGCGTGGGCTTGCGGCCCGGCCTGGTCGAGGCCATCCGTCCCCTACTGCGCGCCGAGCTGGCCGGCTATGTGGACTACCTCGATTCGGATACCGCCATGGCGTCGCTCGTGGTGCGCGCCCAACTGGGAGCGGACGCGGGCATCCTCGGCTGCGCCGCCCTGGCGCTGGCAGCAGCGGGCGGAAAGGCCCGAGCGGCGGTGGGGCGTACCCGGCCGATCAGCACCAAGCCCGCTTGATCCGGGCTGCGCCGAACTGGTATAGTTTCCCTCGACCTGGTGGAACGGGGCTTCCCTGCGGGGGCGCGCGCCGCACGATGTCATCGCCGAGATAGCTCATTTGGCAGAGCGGCGCACTCGTAATGCGCAGGTGTCGGGTTCGATTCCCGATCTCGGCTTCTGCAATTCATTACGATGAAATAAATTAACTAGCCACCGGAAAACCGGCGCTGGTCGTCTTGCTTCGACTGTCGGAAAGACTGTCGGAAGGAGCGGCTGTGTGCCGGTTTTCTGTGTATAAGCGGCGAAAGTGTGGCGTGTATTATGCCGAGTTCATGGACGAAAGCACGGGCAAGCGAGTTGCGTTTCGTTCAACCGGCAAGTCAAAGGTAAACGAAGCCTTGAGCGTAGCCGCGGGGTGGGCGGCCAACGGCATCCCGGACAAGAAGGGTACGCCGCGTCCATGGGTCGATTCGCGTTCAGCGTGGGAGATCGTCCAGTCCATAAAAACAGCTCCACTCGCACGAGAAGATGCCACCCGGATTGTGATGATCCTCAGGGAGCGCGGCCTGCTGCCGAAGGACGATGCCAGGCACAAGGGGCCGTCCGGGGAGCCGTTCTGCGCATGGCTTCGGACCTTCTGGGCGTATGAATCGAGTCCGTACATCGCCGAACGTCTCGCGCATGGGCAACGGGCCACCCGCCGTCATTGTGAAGACATGTCGAACCGCGTGAAAGACATCGAAAAGATCATCGGATCGGATATCGCGGTAGGCGAAAT
The DNA here is from genome assembly GCA_964428265.1 of uncultured Treponemataceae bacterium. Classification (GTDB taxonomy): domain Bacteria; phylum Spirochaetota; class Spirochaetia; order Treponematales; family Rectinemataceae; genus CAYRXK01. Next base: position 2,828 of record CAYRXK010000057.1, on the reverse strand, counting down.
ACGTCGTATTCACTTGAATACCCTGGGGGTGAAACTACGTGAGGCCGGCCTCGCGGCATCGACGGTGAACAAGACGATATCGACGGCAACTACCGCGCTTCGGTGGGCGGCCTCCAACGAACTGATCCCGATCGATCCCACCCATGGACTTCGAGGCTTTTCAGGTCAGAAACGGAAGCGGGGCATCCTGTCCGTCGAAGAAGCCGAAAAGCTATTCGCCCTGCAATGGGCAGATGATCGGGCAAGGACGGCATGCCTGGTGGCCATGACCACGGGCATGAGGCTCGGAGAGGTTCTTGCGATTCAACGGCAGGACATTGGCGATACGCGGATCGCTGTTCGCCACTCCTTCAATCCTCGGGATGGGCTGAAGAAACCAAAAAACGGCGAGGAACGCAATGCCGTGATGTTGCCGGGGGTGAAGAAGGCATTGCTAGCCCTGGAAGCCGCAAGCCCGCACCCGGCTACCGGAGAGCGATATGTATTCGCGGGACGATACCCGGATCGTCCGCTGGACGCGAATAGAATCCTGCTTGGATTCAGGCAGGCATTGGTCATGCTTCATGGCGTCTCGTGGGAGGATAAGGACAAACGGGATGCGGTACTGAAGGAATACTCCGATACATTCATCGATTTCCATTCATGGCGGCATTTTTATGCCAAGCACATGGCCGATCGCGTTGATGCAAGGACCGGCCAGCTCGGCACGGGGCATAAATCAACAGTGCTTTTTGAGGAGTATGCGAA
>CAYRXK010000057.1:0-1981 GCA_964428265.1 uncultured Treponemataceae bacterium | reverse complement strand
GCGGGGCCTTTTTGCGTCGTTGCAGTACAGGAAAAGCGGTTTCCGGAGGCATGGCTAGGATTCGGATGTTCGCCGCGCCGTGAGTGCTGCCGTATTCAACCTGGGGAAGGTATTTATTCCACTTTCTTGCATTGTTCCAGTTGTGATGGTACAATGCATTACTATGGAACAATCGATGGTGCGTAGCGAAAGCAACCTCCTTACGTATGTCGAGAAGATCCTCGGCGTTCGGTTACGGCTCGAGCTCTTCACTGGAAGCCTGCCCCTGCTCCAGGAAGCGCGCTATAGCGTTCGCCGGGCTTGGCTTTTTGACCGCGAGCTCATGCTCTGCTTCCCGCGGGAAGGCGTTCAAGCCTCTCCCGGCGATTTGGCGGCTGGCGCGCAGGCACTCCAGGAGAGTCTTCGCGCGGTGCCGGTGTACGTCATTCCTTCGTTGACCTCGTGGGATCGGGATCGCCTGATCAGGCGAGGGATCGCCTTCATCGTACCGGGCAGCCAACTTTATCTGCCCCAGTTCCTTGTCGATCTCCGCGAGAAGTTCCAGCACAAGGCTGCTGCCCGGGAATGGCTGCCCTGGCTGGCCCAGGTCATCGTCATCACGCACCTCATCAAGGAATGCCTGGAAGGAGAGACGGTGCGCGGCTTGTCCCGCCGGCTCGGACACCCGGCCAGCAGCCTGAGCAGGGCTATCCAGTCGCTCGAGGCATGCGGATTGGCCAGATCGATCGGGGGGAAGAGCCGTCCTCTTTCATTCGCAGCGAACACCAGGGAGCTGTGGATACTTTCCCGGCCTCGCCTCCGGTCTCCCGTGACCGGACGTTACTACAGCGACCGTACGCATACCTTCGACTCGTGGCCGGTTTCCGGGGAAGAGGCGCTGAATCTCCTGACCGACGTTTCCGCGCGCGATGAACGCTGCAGGGCGGTGTTCAATCCGATTCTCCGGGCCGAGCGCGCCTCGCATCCACATGACTTCAGCCAGATGCCCCAGGACAGGGGAGAGCTGGTCCTCGAGTCCTGGGCGTACGATCCCCGTCCGCTTTCCGCGCATGGTAATGTGGATCCTTGCTCCCTTTCCCTTGTGTTCGCCGATGAGGCCGACGAGCGAATCCAGAAGGGGCTGGAGCGCGCGGTCCAGGGGAGCCTGCGCCCATGAGGGGGCTCGAGGATTTCAGGAAGGCTTTCGAGGCGTTCAGCGGATCCTATGTCCTCATCGGAGGCGCTGCCTGCGAGGTATGGCTTGCCGCGGCGGGTGCGAGGTCCCGCGCGACCAGGGACCTCGACCTGGTCCTCATCATCGAAGCCCTGGACGCGGGCTTCGTGCACGCCTTTTGGCGCTACGTGGACACACGGGGCTATTCCTGCGCGACCATCGCGTCGGGCGGCAGGCGATACTACCGCTTCGAGAGCCCTTCGGCGCCCGAGGCGCCTGAGATGATCGAGCTGTTTTCCCGCGAGAGCGCGTTCTTGCCTCCGGGATCATCGCGTCGCATAACGCGCCTGGTCGCCGATGGTGATGTCGCAAGCCTTTCGGCCATTCTTTTGAATGATGACTACTACGCCTTGGTCCGCGATCTCAGGCAGGACCGGGGGGGCCTGAGCCTGCTGCCCCCTCTCGGCCTCATACCGCTCAAGGTCCGGGCCTACCTTGATCTTGGCAGCCGGAAGGCCGCGGGAGAACCGATCGATGCGGCAGATATCCGGAAGCATCGTTCCGATGTTTTTCGTCTGCTCGCGGTGATTAATCCCGCGGAACGGTTGGAACTCTCTCCGACGATCCGGGCGGACCTGGTGAAGTTCCTGGAAGAATGGAATTCAGAGCCCTTCGATTGGAAGGTATTCGCGAAGTCACTCGGACTGCCTGCCGCAGGACTTGCAGACAGACTCATCGGGACGCTTGTCTCGATCTATACCTGCACAGACAGCGTGAGTGGACGCGTGCGATAGCCTGAACCATCACGCAGGACGAAAAAAGGCTCCG
>CAYRXK010000056.1:8057-16146 GCA_964428265.1 uncultured Treponemataceae bacterium | reverse complement strand
GGCGCCTTCTACGGGCCGAAGATCGACCTGAAGGTCAAGGACGCGATCGGCCGCGAATGGCAGATGACCACGATCCAGTTCGATTTCAACGAGCCGGAGCGCTTCGACATGACCTACGTGGATGCCGATGGCCAGCGAAAGCGCCCCTACATGGTGCACCGCGCGCTGCTGGGTTCCATCGAGCGCTTCTTCGGGGTGTATATCGAGCACACGGCCGGCGCCTTCCCGGTCTGGCTCTGCCCCGAGCAGGCGGCGGTGATCCCCGTGGCGCCGGCCTTCGCGGATTACGCGGCCGAGGTGGCGAAAACCCTCAAACTGAAGGGCATCCGCGCCAAGGCCATGCTGGCCGACGAGCGCATGAACGCCAAGATCCGCGACGCGCAGAACCAGAAGATTCCGTACATGCTGGTGGTCGGCCAGAAGGAGGCCGACGACAAGGCGGTGTCGGTGCGGTTCCGCGACGGCAGGCAGGAAAACGGCGTGCCGCTGGACGGTTTCATCGCCCGCGTGCAGGATCGCATCGCGGAGCGCTCGCTGGAGCTGTGAGGCGTTTGAAACGCCTTGCCCAAAACGCGAAGCTCGCGTAGGCTTGTCGGTGCGGACACGTTGTCCGCCTTACTGGAGAACTGATCGCAAGGAGCGTGCATATGGCTGATCTGGGCACCTGGTACATGGGGTTGCGGCTGAAGAATCCGATTGTGGTCGCCGCATCGGGCCTTACCGGCACGGCTGAAGGCGTGGCCAAGGCCGCCAAGGCCGGCGCAGGCGCCATCGTGCTGAAATCCCTGTTCGAGGAACAGATCCAGGCCGAGATCGGCCACGATGCCGAGGGCATAGACCTCGACGCGTATCCCGAGGCGGAAGCATTCCTGACGCGCACGGGGTGGGAAGAGGGCGCCTCGAACTACATCGCGCTGGTCCGGGATGCCCGCAAGGCCGCCGGCGACGTGCCGGTCTTCGCGTCCATCAACTGCGTGGGCACGGGCAACTGGGCGCAGTTCGCCGCGCGGGTAGAGGAAGCCGGGGCAGCGGGCATCGAGGTGAACGTGGCCTACATGCCCTTCGATCCGACCGTGCCCGCGAAGGAAATAGAGGACCGCGTGCTGGCCACCGTGCGCGAGGTACGCGCCGCCACGAAGCTTCCCATCGCGGTCAAGCTGGGCCCGTATTATTCCAGCCTGCCCAACCTGCTGCGCGCCCTGTCCAAGGAGGGGGCGAACGCGGCGGTGCTGTTCAACCGGTTTTTCCGTTTCGACATCGACACCGAAACGATGAAGCTCAAGTCGGGCCAGGCGCTTTCCACGCCCGCCGATTACCACGAAACCATGCGCTGGGTGTCGGTGATGTCGCAGCGCGTGGGGCTGGAACTGGCTGCCGCCACGGGCGTGCACGACGCGGAGACCGCGGTCAAGATGCTGCTGGCCGGCGCGGGCACGGTGCAGGTATGCTCCATGCTGTACAAGAAGGGCTGGGCCTCGCTGTCCGAGCTGGTCGAAGGCGTGAATTCCTGGATGGACTCGCACGGACAGGCTTCGGTGGAATCGCTGATCGGCAGGGTTTCCGCGCGCAACGCCAAGAAACCGCAGGAACACCTGCGCCTGCAGTACATCAAGGCGCTGACCGGCATCTGGTGATCTTCAGGATCGATGTGCCGATCATTTTTCGGATCGCATAACGCATGAAAAAACAGGCCTGTTGTACAGGCCCGTTTTTTTTGCTTTCGCTACGTGCCGCGCGGCGCGCGCGGGCCTGCTTTTAACCTTCGCGGCGCGGCGCGCGCGGGCCTTTTACAGTCCCGCGAGTTCCGCCGCCGCGCGGCCGAGCACGGTGCGCGGCAGCACGACCGGCACCCCGCAGACGCGCGCGAACACGGCTTTCACGGCCGACGAGTATCCGATGCAGTCAAGGATGATCAGGTCGGGCCTGAGTTCCTTCACGCGGAGCGCGGCGGCTTCGACATCCAGCGGGGTGGACGTGTAGGGCGACAGCGCTTCCGCCTCGGCGGACAGTCCGAGCCTGCTCCATTTCATGCGCATGTCGCCGATCTGGTCGGCCGAGGGAACCACGGCGACGATCCGCGCGCCGGAGGATGCGTTCTCAGGAGATGCGCCTCCGCCCCGAAGTCCGGGCGCGATGGCGCGCACGAAATGGCCCAGGAGGCGGTCGGGCCGCAGGACCGGCACCGGTGCGCTGAATTCCGGGAAGTCGCCGGTGCAGAAAAGCGCGACCATGGCCACCCCCCGCGCCACGAGCGAATCGATGCCCGCCTGCATGCGATCGAGTATTTTCGATTCGTCCAGCCGCACTTCGCCGCCGTCGCGAAGGCGCGTGACCAGGACCTGCGCGCCTGGTTCGGGCGCCAGGGCGGCGATCCGCTCGCGCGAAAGCCCGTCCAGCGCGCCCGTCTGGATCAGTTCCACCGATTCTCCGGCTGCCGCCTGCGCCCCGAGCGCATGCAGGAAATCGGGTGTCACGTCCACGCGCGGCGACTGCCCGATCGTGATCGCGCCGATTTTCATTTCGGCGCGCCTGACGCGGCGGCCTCGACGGCATCGGCGGCCGCCGAATCGCCCATGGTCTGCAGCCGCGCCATCGATCCGTAGCGCGCATTCATGGTGGCGAATTCCTTCGCGTCGTGGAACGCGCAGGTACCCGCGGTAAAGGATTTGGCCACTTCCAGGCAGAAGCGAGCCGCTTCCTCGATGTCGGTTTCGCGGCTGGCGCCGGTGCCGCAGCCGGGCACGGGGCGCACGGCGGTGATCGCCACGCCCACCACCGGTGCCGCGGTGGCGATGCAGGGCTGCAGGATGCTGTTCACGTGGAACAGGCCGTTGCCGTAGGGGGTGATGTCCTGGGTCGAGAGCGGCAGGATCCAGGGCATCAGGCCGGTGGACCATTCCATGATGTCCAGAAGGTCGTCCGCGGGCTTCAGGATGTAGCCCTGCATGACCGTCGGGCTGATCGCGAAGCCGCGGTGGTTGATGATGCGGTTTCCCTTCGTGGTGTCGATGGAGAGGATCGCGTCCATTTCGGGATGCACCTCGTGCTCGTTCATGGTTTTCATGTCCACCGGAGAACCCATGAAGGCCACCGGCACGTGCGGGCTGGTGGGCGCGTCCGGGCAGATGTGCGTCGCGATGATCACGTCGCCTGGAAGCCGGTCGCCGCGCTGGGCCATGTCGGCGAGCTTGGCCGCGCAGGCCACCGCCGCTACCGCGCCGTCGGCGTCGGATACGATGCCGATGCGCTCAGGCCGCGCCCCGATGCCGCCGAGCCTTCCGATGATGCCGAGGGTCGGGCTGGAGCCTCCGGAACGCTTTCCGGAAGTCCCGGGAACCACGATCCTGATGAAGTCGGTGGACCCCTTCGCGCCGGTTATGCGCTCCACATTGATGTCCGCGAGTCCCTTTCCGCGCAGGTACGATTCGATCGCCGCGCCGGAAACCCGGGCGTCGTCCATGAGTTCGTACGTTTCCATGACCTGTTTCAACATCGCGTGCCTCCGTACTATACTGATATTCGATGCGTGTATTGCTGGTCGAGGACGAGCGCGCGCTCGCGCGGCTCGTCGAAATGGAACTTCTCCTGCAGGGCATGTCGGTCGAGGTGCGCCACGACGGCAGGTCCGCCCTCGAGCGCGCCCTCGGCGAAAAATTCGACATCATCCTCCTGGACTGGATGCTGCCCGATATCGAGGGCATCCAGGTATGCCGAGCCCTTCGCACGCACGGATCCGGCGTTCCCATCATAATGATCACCGCGAAATCCGGCGTCTCCGACGAAGTGCGCGGGCTTGACGCCGGCGCGGACGATTATATCGTGAAGCCCTTCGACATGGAGCAGCTCGTGGCGCGCATCCGCGCGGTGGCGCGGCGTTCGGAAACGCGCGCCGGGCAGGGGGCCGGACCGGACGGGCGCCTGGCCTGCGGTCCGGTCGCCCTCTATCCGGACGAACGCGCCGTCTACGAACACGGCGCGCGCGTGCACCTCACCAACAAGGAATTCGAGATTTTCCGGCTGCTGCTCGAAAACCGCGGAAAGGTGCTCAGCAAGGACGCGATCCGCGCCGCGGTCTGGGGCGCGGATTTCCACCTCGACGAGGGGGCAATCGCGGTGCATGTCAAGGCGATCCGCGACAAGCTCGCCTCCATCGGGATAGAAAACGTGCGGGGCGTCGGGTACATGATCCCCCGCGACCAGCCGGTCGCGCGCGACCAGACCCCCTCCTGAGGCGGGCGCGTGAAACGGCGCTTCCTGCTCCTGCTGCTCGCCCTCATCGCGGTAGTGTCGCTCATCGCGATAGGCGTTTCCAGGCTGACCTCCGAGCGCACCATCGAGCATTTCCTGACCGAGAGCGCCGAACAGCGCTTTTCGCTGGTGGTGCTCGGGTTCGGCAGCAGCGATCGCGAAGTCGACCTTTATTCCTACGTCGATTTCGACAACGAGCAGATCACCGTCACCAGCGAGGGGCTCATCGTACTGCAGTACGGATCCGCGCGGATAAACACCGGCCGCCGGGACCTGCTCCGCCTCTCCCGCGAGAACGGCGGGTACCGTTTCGAAATGGTTTCCGACATCGCTTCGCAGCGCGCGCCCTACGTGCAGCCGCTGGGCGCCACCACGGTTTCCATCGCCGTGGTCTACGCCGTCCTGTTCGCGATATTCGGCTGGATTTTCGTCAGCATGGTCGCCGACCCGGTGTCGCGCATGGCGGGCACCCTCGAGACCATCACCACGCGCAACCTCAAGGTGCGGCTCCCGGTTCCGCGCGCGAAGGATGAGCTGCGCACCCTCGTCGTGACGCTCAACGCGATGCTCGACGACATCGCGGCGACGTACGAGCGGCAGGTCCAGATGGTCGAGGACATAACGCACGACATCGCCACGCCGGTGCAGATCATGGACGGCTACCGGCAGCTCATAGAGCGCCACGGCGGCGATCCCGCCCTCATCGGCGAATACCTGGAAACTTCGCGCGTGCAGCTGGCCAGGCTGCGCGACATGTCCGGGCAGCTGCGCGGGTCGCTGGCCAAGGAGCGGGCGCGCCGCGTCGAGCGCGCCGACGCCACCGCGATCACCGAGCGGAACATCCAGTATTACCGGGGCCTGCATCCCGACCTCCGTTTCGACGGCAAGGTGGCGCGCGGGGTGAGTTTCGGCATAGCGCCCGAGGATCTTGAACGCATCGAGCACATCCTCATAGACAACGCCGTGAAATACGGACGCGGCGGGGGCAGGATAGAAATCCGGCTCGACCAGCGCGAATTCAGCGTCCGCGATTACGGCATCGGCATTCCGCCGGAGAACCGCGACATTATTTTCCAGCGCTACCGCCGCGCCCCGGGCTCCGAGCTCCTGAGCCCCGGCACGGGCATAGGCCTGGCGATCCTGACCCGGTTCGCGCAGGAATACGGGTTCAGGATCGACCTCGAAAGCGAGCCCGGAAAGGGCAGCCTCTTTACCTTGCACTTCCGCGATCCGACGCCGCGGAGATGAGATCGGCGGCCGCGGCGTAGGTCTCGCCTCCCATGGCGGCCTGGAATTCGGCCTTGGCGGCGGCGAGCAGCGCGGGGTCGGACATCAGGTCCCATGCCGCGCCGGCCATCACCTGGCCCGCGTACAGCATGCCCTTCATGCCGATGCCGGATCCCGACGCCGCGGTGGCCTGCCAGGTGTGCGACCCGACGCCCATGGGCCAGGTGGCCGTGTTGATCTGCGCGGTGGGTGCGATGTGCGACACGTCCCCGACATCGGTGGATGCCGGGATGGTCCATTCCTTGCCCCAGTAGCCGATTCCCTCGTGCAGGCTCGCCTTCGCGAGCGCCGAGGCGTCGTGCGCGTCCACGCCCAGCATTTCGAGGGTCGCGCGGCGCTGGTCTTCCGTGGTGGTGGCGCAGAGCGCCTCGGCCAGGGCCTTGTCCTCGGGCGCGTAGGCGGGCAGGGGAGCCTGCTTCAGGTTTTCGTACAGCACGTCGGAAATCGCGCGGTTGGGACACACGTCGTGGCAGCCGAGCAGGAATTCGTATTCGAAGGTCGTGCCCGTCATGAGCGCCGCGCCGCGCGCCACGTCCAGCACGCGTTCCACCAGCGTAACCACTTCGCGCATCTTGCGCGAGCGGACCTGGTAGTTGCCCGCGGCGAATTCGGGCACGATGTTTGCCCTTTCGCCGCCCGCGGTGACGATGTAATGCACGCGCGCGCCGGAAGGCATGTGCTCGCGCAGGAATTCCAGGCCCACGTTGGTCAGTGTTACCGCGTCCAGCGCGGAACGGCCCATGTGCGGAACCTGCGCCGCGTGCGCGGGCTTTCCGCGGAACCGGAACTCCAGCTGCACCGACGAATTCGTACCGTAGGCGGCCACCGTGTTCAGGTCGGCGGGGTGCCAGCTCATCACGGCGTCCAGGCCCGCGAACACGCCGGCGCGCGCCAGCGCGGGCTTGCCCAGTACTTCTTCGGCCGGACAGCCGAAATACTTGATCGTGCCCTTCAGGGCGCCGGACTTGATCGCCTCGAGCACTCCGTAGGCGCCGGCCAGGCTCGCCGTGCCCAGGAGGTTGTGGCCGCAGCCGTGACCGGGACCGCCGGATACCGCCGGATCGCGCACCGTGGCCACCTTCTGGGACAGGCCCGGCAGGGCATCGAATTCGCCGAGCAGCCCGATCACCGGCGCGCCCGAGCCGTATTCCGCGACGAAGGCGTAGTTCTGCACATGGTCGAGGGATGTGACGCGGAAACCCAGCGATTCGCAGAGGAGCTTCTGCAGCCGCGACGACTCTTTTTCCTCGTACGAAAGTTCGGGGTGCTCCCACAGCGCGCGCGCGTGCGCGAAAAACGCATCCTGCGACGCCTCGATGGCCCTGAAAACAGCCTGCTTGTCCATGAAAAACCCTCCGCGGACTCCTGGTCCGGCTTCACGTATACCCCGGGCGCCGGCGGTCAGGAAGGAAAGGAGCGGCATCTTAATCGAATTTTAATGCGCCCATAATGCCTTCTTCAGATTCCACGCGGCCCGGCGAGCGTACAATACTGCGGACACCAGTCCAAACAGGAGGACTCTCATGAAGAATGCATGGGCGAAAATCGCGTTCGCCGCGATGCTCTGCCTGGTCGCCGTGGCGGGCGTTTCCGCCACCGACATCATCATCGGCCAGACCACGGATCCGATCATCCTCGATCCGCCGATGTACAGCGACCTGGCCACGCACAACATCAACCTGGTCATCTACGATCGCCTCTTCGACCTGACCAAGGACGGCCGCATCGAGCCCGCGCTCGCGGTGGATCTTCCCAAGATCGAGGAAAACGGCACCAAGTACACCATCAAGGTGCGCTCCGGCGTCAAGTTCCACAACGGCGAAGCCTTCGACATCGACGACGTCATCTTCTCCTTCAACCGGGGCGCCTTCCACGACAAATCCCAGATGAAGTCCATCTTCGCCATGATGTACGACATGAAGAAGATCGACGAATACACCATGCAGTTCCGCACCGGCAAGTTCGACCAGGCCAAGGCCGGCGGCATTTCCGAAAACACCCTTAAGTCGTTCGACGCGCGCACGCCCTACTTCAAGCCCGCCGCCTTCGGTTCGCAGCTCAACCAGCTCACCTGGCTCGGCGCCTCCATCGTCAGCAAGGCCACCCTCGAGAAGGCCGCCTCCGACGGAACCATCAAGGACTACGGCATCACCTGGGCGATCGGCACCGGTCCCTTCAAGTTCGAATCCTGGAAGCTCGGCGACAATGTCACGATCGTCCGCAACAAGGCCTACTGGGACGCGACGATCAAGACCAACGCCGACAAGTTCGTCTTCAAGACGATCAAGGACCCCTCGGCGCTCAAGACCGCCTTCCTCAATAAGGAAGTGGACGTGATCATGGGCGTGAAGCCCCTGGATGCCCGCGAACTGGAGGGACAGGGCGCGCAGATCCTCATGACCAACGGCAACTTCGGCTACCACTACCTGGCCTTCAACATGAAGTCGCCCAGGGTCGGCCAGGTCAACGCCGACGGTTCCGCCGACCTCGACGGCACCTACGACCTCGAATCCGCCTCCGCCAAGCTCCGCTTCGCGATCGTCTACGCGATCAA
>CAYRXK010000056.1:0-7957 GCA_964428265.1 uncultured Treponemataceae bacterium | reverse complement strand
TCCGGCCCTCCATTTTTCGCGTCGAGGTTGACCAGATGGTTCGCTATATCCTGCGCCGGCTTTTCCAGTTGATACCCGTCATCATCGGCGTCACTTTCATCGTGTTCACGCTGACCTTCATTTCGCCGGGCGACCCCGCCCGAATGCTCCTTCCCCAGGACGCGACCGACGCCGACGTCACGCACATGCGGTCGCTCATGGGAATAGACCAGCCCTTCCTTACCCAGTACTATCACTTCCTTTTCGGATTCCACAGCCCGGGCGACGGCTCCTTCGACTACAAGGGCCTGGTGGCGCTCGACCTGGGCCGATCCTACGTATCCAACAGGCCGGTGTTCGGCACCATACTCGAGCGCTTTCCCAACACCGCCCTCCTGACCGTGCTCGCGCTCCTGCTCTCGGTCGCCATCTCGATCCCGATCGGGATCCTTTCCGCGACCCGCCAATACTCGAAAACCGACATGGGCGTAACCGTGCTTGCGCTGATCGGGCTTTCAATGCCCGCGTTCTGGCTCGGCATGATGCTCATCTGGATATTCTCCGTGCAGCTGAAGTGGTTCCCCTCGCTGGCGAATCCCTCGAACCTGAAATCGATCGTGCTTCCCGCCCTGACCCTCGCCGCGATGAATACGGCCGTGCAGACCCGCATGACCCGCTCGTCCATGCTCGAGGTGATCCGGCAGGACTACATCCGCACCGCCCGCGCCAAGGGCCTCGAAGAAAAGAAGGTCATCCGGCACCACGCGCTGCGCAACGCCCTGATCCCCGTCGTCACGGTGATCGGCCTGCAGGTCGGCCAGCTCCTCGTCGGCGCGGTGCTTACGGAAACCGTGTTCTCCTATCCCGGTATCGGCACCATCATGGTCGACGCCATCCAGCGCAAGGACACGCCCCAGATCCTGGCGTCGGTGGTCTTCGTCGCCATCGTGTTCGCCCTGGTGAACCTGGTGGTCGACATCCTCTACGCCGCGATCGATCCGCGCATCAAGGCGCAGTACCTGCGGAAAAAGAAATCCACGAAAGGAACGGCACATGTCGGAGCGACCGGTGCGCGCTGAAGCGCAGAAAGGCCCCGTGGCGGCAAGCGGCCGCGACACGGGCGAACACGAACTCGAAATCTCGGCGAAAGGACCCTTCGCCGAATTCTGGGGCCGCTTCACCAAGAACAAGCTCGCCGTGGCGGGCCTGGTGGTGGTGGTGATCTACATCCTGATGGCGATTTTCGCCGACGTCCTGTATTCCTATGATTTCATCACCGGCAATCAGATATCCAACACCTTCGCCGGCGTCGGCGAGGTGCGCAGCGTCTGGAAAGGCGACGCCGATGTCGAGCACCGCTACCTGGTGGGCGCCGACAGCTTCGGCCGCGACATTCTGGGCCGCATCGTGCACGGCGCGCGGGTATCCATGATCATCGGCTTCACCACCGTCGCCTTCGCGATCCTGGTGGGAGGCACCCTCGGTGCGGTGGCCGGCTACTACGGCGGATTGATCGAAACCGTGATCATGCGCGGCGCGGACATCCTCCTGGCGATCCCGAACATCCTCTTCGCGCTGGCCATCGTCGCCGCGCTGGGGCCGAGTTTCCGGAACCTGCTGCTGGCCATCGGCGTCACCTCGATACCCGCCTACGTCCGGCTGGTGCGCGCCTCGGTGCTCACCGTGAAGGACCAGGAATTCGTCGAGGCAGCACGCGCCCTGGGCGCCCGCGACCCGCGCATCATACTCAGGCACATTCTGCCGAACTGCATGGCGCCGGTCATCGTGCAGGCCACCCTGGGCATAGCGCAGTCGATCCTTTCGGCCACCTCGCTGTCCTTCCTGGGCCTGGGCATACAGCCGCCCTCGCCCGAATGGGGCAACATGCTCTCCGAGGCCAGGTCCTACCTGATCAGCGCCCCGCATACCATGATTTTCCCGGGGCTGGCCATCATGACCGTCATCCTCGCCTACAACCTGATAGGCGACGGCCTGCGCGACGCGCTCGATCCGAAGCTGAAGCGATAGGGGTACGACGTGGAAACCAGAAACGCTGCACAGCTTTCGATCCGCGATCTCGAGGTGCACTATGTCACCGGCGAGGAAACCGTCCGCGCCGTGAACGGCATTTCAATCGACCTTGAGGCCGGCGACGCGCTCGGCCTGGTCGGAGAAACCGGCGCGGGCAAGACCACCACCGCCTTCTCGATCCTCAGGCTCCTGCCGAAGATGACCGGCCATATCGCCGCCGGCTCCATCATGTTCGAAGGAAAGAACCTGCTGGAGGCAACCGAGGAGGAAATGCGGTCTATCCGCGGAAACCGCATCTCGATGATCTTCCAGGATCCCATGACTTCGCTCAATCCCATTTTCACGGTGGGAGCCCAGATCGGCGAGGTGTTCGAGATCCACGAAGGGCTTTCCAAGAAGGACGCCTTCGAAAAGGCGGGCGACATGCTCGAACTCGTGGGCATACCCCGCGAGCGCGCGAACGACTACCCGCACCAGTTTTCAGGCGGCATGAAACAGCGCGTCGTCATCGCCTCGGCCCTGGCCTGCAATCCCCGCCTGCTCCTGGCCGACGAACCGACCACGGCGCTCGACGTGACCATCCAGGCCCAGGTCCTGCGCATGATCCGCGAACTCAAATCGCGCCTGAACACCACCCTCGTGCTCATCAGCCACGACCTCGGCGTCGTCGCGCAGGTCTGCACCAAGGTGGCCATCATGTATGCCGGACGCCTGGTCGAATACGGTCCCCTGAAGGAGGTGTTCAAGCGCCCCCTGCATCCCTACACCGAGGGCCTGTTCAACTCGATCCCGCGCCTGGATGCCGACACCGAGCGCCTGACGCCCATCCGCGGCCTCATGCCGGATCCCTCGCGCCTGCCCCCGGGCTGCCGCTTCGCCCCGCGCTGCCCCTACGCGCGCGAACTCTGCCGCGAGCGGACGCCCGTTTCCACCGTGGTGGAAGGCCGCCATGTCGAGTGCCTGATGTACGAGGGAGCGATCGAAAACACGATGAGGAATGATCATGTCCAGCAATAAATCCGATTCGCCCATCCTCAGGGTGAGCGGGCTCAAGAAGTATTTTTCCACCCCGCGCGGCGAACTGCACGCGGTGGACAACGTCTCGTTCGAAATCCACGAAGGGCGCACGCTCGGCGTAGTGGGCGAGTCCGGCTGCGGCAAGACCACCACTGGCCGCGCCATCCTGCGCCTCGTGGAACCTACCGCGGGCACGGTGATGTTCCAGGACATGGATGTCACCACCGCAACGCCCGCGCGCATGCGCCGCCTGCGCGAACAGATGCAGATCATCTTCCAGGACCCCTATGCATCCCTGGATCCGCGCATGACCGTGGCGTCCATCATCGGCGAACCCCTGGTCATCCACCGGCGCGTGCACGGCAAGAAGGAACTCGAAAGCCGCGTGCGCCGCCTGATGGAGACGGTCGAACTGGCCGACCGCCTGTACGGCGCTTATCCGCACGAACTGGACGGCGGACGCCGCCAGCGCATCGGCGTGGCGCGCGCCCTGGCCCTGGAGCCCAAGTTCGTCGTCTGCGACGAGCCGGTCTCCGCCCTGGACGTATCCGTGCAGGCGCAGATCCTGAACCTCATGCAGGACCTGCAGGACCGGCTCGGGCTTACCTACATGTTCGTCACGCACGACATGTCCGTGGTAAAGCACATTTCCGACGACATCGCGGTCATGTACCTCGGCCAAGTGGTCGAGATGGCTCCTGCGCGCCAACTGTTCGCGCGGCAATGGCACCCCTATACCAGGGCGCTCATTTCGGCCATTCCCAAGATCGACACCGACGCGCAGGCCGAGCAGATCATACTGAAGGGCGAAATCGGATCTCCGGTCGAGCCCAAGCCGGGCTGCCGCTTCGCGGCGCGCTGCCCCTACGCGCAGGATGCATGCCTCGGCGTCGATCCGCCCCTCCGGGAGATCGAACCGCGGCGTTTCGTGGCTTGCCGCCGCGCCGAGGAACTGCAATAACACGCGAATCGCGAAAAAAAGTTTGAATCCTCCAAAAGCTGTGATACTCTGGTGAGTCGTAAAGGGCGCCACGCGGCGCGTCCGACAAAAAATCACGACCACCAGAGGAACCAGCAATGAAACTCGACCCAAGCCTCGACAACCTGTCCCAGTGCCTTCCCGCCGACCTTAGCGCCGAACAGAAAGCGCGTGCCCAGACCCTCTTCCTGAAAAAGCTTTCGCTCTCGGCGCACCGGTTCTACGGGGGCAAGATGCAGACCGTGCCCAAGTGCGGCCTGTACGGATTCGGCTGGTTCAATGTCTGGTACACCCCCGGCGTATCCATGGTCTCCACCACCATCCGCGACGACAACGACTCCTCCTTCGCGCTCTCCAACCGCGGCAACCTGGTCGCGGTCGTGTCCGATTCCACCCGCGTCCTGGGCGACGGCGACTGCACCCCCCCCGGAGGCCTTGGCGTCATGGAAGGCAAGGCATTCCTCATGAAATACCTCGGCGGCGTGGATTCCATAGCCCTGTGCGTGGACTCGCGCGGCAAGGACGCCAAGCCCGATCCGCAGAAAATAATCGACTTCGTCAAGATGCTGCAGCCCTCGGTCGGCGCCGTGAACCTGGAGGACATCAGCCAGCCCAATTGCTTCCGCGTCCTGGACGAACTGCGCGAATCCTGCGACATCCCCGTCTGGCACGACGACGCGCAGGGCACCGCCTGCGTGACCCTGGCGGGCCTGATCAACGCCCTGCACCTGGCCGGCAAGAAACTGTCCGAGGCGCGCATCGTCCTTCTAGGCGCCGGCGCTTCCAACACCACCATCGCCCGCCTCATCCTGGCCGACGGCGGCCGCGGCGAGAACATGGTCCTCTTCGACACCAAGGGTTCCCTGCACAAAGGCCGGAAGGATATCGAGGCCGACCCCCGCCATTACCGCAAATGGGAACTCTGCCAGTCGACCAACCCGCAGGCCTACGCCTCCGAAGCCGAAGCGATCAAGGGCGCGGACGTCCTGATCGCGCTTTCGCAGCCGGGGCCGGACACCGTAAAGCGCGAATGGGTACGGTCCATGGCGCCCAAGGCCATCGTCTTCGCCTGCGCCAACCCGGTACCGGAAATCTGGCCCTTCGCCGCCAAGGAAGAGGGCGCCTACATCGTCGCCACCGGCCGAGGCGACTTCCCGAACCAGGTGAACAATTCCGTCTGCTTCCCCGGCATACTGAAAGGCGCCCTGGCGGTCCGCGCGCGCAAGATCACGGACGGCATGGCCATCCGCTGCGCGCACTCCATCGCCGAATTCGCCCGCAAGCGCGGCATCGACGAAAACAACATCATCGCCACGATGAAGGAAACCGAGGTGTTCGCCGTGCAGGCGGCCGACGTCGCCATGCAGGCGATAAAGGAAGGCGTGGCCCGCGTCCAGGCCACCTGGGACGAGGTCTACGCCAAGGCCAAGGCAGACATCGCCGCGTCGCGCGCGGTGGCGGACGACCTGATGGCCCGCGGCCACATCGCCGCGCCGCCCCAGGAAATGCTGGACCGTGCGCTGGACGAGGCGGTCGCCGCGGTCCGCTGACCGGACCTGGGGTCCGTAGACCCGGTACCGTGAATCTTTCCGCGCGCCGCCGACGCCCGGAGGCCATCCCGTCCAATTGCGGGATGACCGACGGGCGTCACGCTTTACACGTGACGCTTTACGCGCCGTGCTTCAGCGCCGCGCTTTAAGCTTGCGCTCCTCCACGGGAGGATGTACTCTCGGACTGTCTATATCCGAATGTAGATTCCCAAGGAGGTTTGCATGACGAAAAGGCTCGTCGCTCTCGCCATCGCGCTGTGCATCGCCATTTCGGCAGGTGCGCAGGTAAAGAACGGCCCCTACGCGGACAAGGTCATCTACGACACGCGCATGGATCAGACCATCGCCATCAAGGACACCGCCGCCGGCAAGGCCGATATCTTCTTCACCGGCCTGAACGCCAAGACCTACAAGGGCATCCAGCAGGCGGACATGGACAAGCTGTCCGGCTACGCCATCCCCTCGGGGTCCTGGTCGCTGCTCCTCAATCCCATTCCCAACAAGGCCCCGTACACCTTCCAGCACAAGGACGGGCGCACCATATTCAATCCGCTCGCCATCCGCGAAGTGCGGTACGCCATCAACTGGCTCATCGACCGCAAGAAAATCGTGGACGAAATCCTCCTCGGCGCGGGCGAACCCATGATCACGGCGCAGACCCCCAGCCAGCCGGGCACCTACCGCTTCAACCTGGTGCCCGCCAAGCTCGGCATGAGCGTGCGCGGCAATGAAAAGAAAGCCATCGCCGACATCGACGCCGCCATGCAGGCCGCCGCCGCGCTGCCTGAAAACAAGGGCAAGCTCGCCAAGTCCGGCCAGTTCTGGGCCTGGGAAGGCCAGCCGGTCACCATCCGCTTCATCATCCGGGTGGACGACCCCACCGGCCGCCTGCTCGAAGGCCGCTACATCGCCGCCCAGCTCGAAAAGGCCGGCCTCAAGGTCGAACAGCTCGAATACGACCGCTCCAAGGCGGGCGGCCTCGTATACTCGGGCGACCCGGCCGCCTGGGAGTGGTCCATGTATACCGAAGGCTGGGGCGCCGGCGCCACCCGTTCGTGGTGGGACGTCACCATCAGCCAGATGTACTCGCCGTATTACGGCTACATGCCCGGCGGCCAGACCGCCGGCTTCTGGAACTATGTGAACGACGAGATCGACGCCATAGCCCAGAAGAACATCAACGGCTGGTTCCTGACCTCGGACGAGTACTGGTCCGGCAACATCAAGGTGCAGGAGATGGCGCTCAGGGAAGCCGTCCGCATCTACGTGGCCGCCCAGACCCAGTACTTCGTCGCCAACAAGAACAGCGTGCCTAACCGCATCCTGTACGGCCTGGGCGACGGCCTGAACGAGTGGTCCGTCCGTTCCGCGGATCCCAAGCCCAACGACAAGGGCGAGAAAATCCTGCGCATCACGCAGTTCTCCGCCCGCGGCGGTCTGTTCATGAGCTCCTGGGACCCGGTGGGCACCGACGGATTCAGCGACACCTACTCCGCCGCCATCTTTGCGGCATGCTCCGACCCCTCCACCTTCGAATCCCCCAATTCCGCCAAGGACACCCCCCTGCGCGTGAAGTACGACCTGAAGAAGGTCGAGACGAAGGTAGCCGCCGGCAAGGACGGCAAGCCCGAAGGCCAGATCGCGGTGGATTCCGCGGCCATGATCTTCAACTCGAAGACCAAGAAGTGGGAAACCGGCGTCGAATTCAAGGACGTGGGCGAGGGCAAGTACGACTACGTCAAGAACGCCGCCATGAAGTCCTACTCCAAGGCGGCCGATGTCGAGTACATCTACGGCAAGTGGCACTCGGGCGCGCCGGTCACCGTGGCCGACATCATGTACGCCACCGCCTTCGCCTACGAATGGGCCAACAAGGACGCCGACGACGACAAGTACTACGACGAAGCCTACGCGTCGCAGTACCAGTCCACGCTGCCGGTCAGCAAGGGCACCGTCCTGAACAAGAACGGCACCTTCACCAGCTTCTACGACTACAACTGGCCGATGGACAAGGACCGCGTCGCCGCGTCCGGCGTTCCGTCCCCGAAGGCCGGCAACCCCGGCCGCCAGACGGTCGTGTCCTTCGAGATCTACGAAGCCCTGGCCAAGATGGTCGTCGAAGGCGCCAAGTCCGGCACCGTCTACTCCTTCTCCACGGACAAGTCCATGACCGAGGTCGATGTCATCAACCCCAAGTGCGTTGCCGACATCAAGGCCAAGCTGCAGGACTTCGTCGCGGCCAAGTACGTGCCCGACGCGATCAAGCAGTGGATCACGCCCGAACAGGCCGTGGCCCGCTACAACGCGGCGATCAAGTTCATCGACAGCTACGGCAACGCCTATGTGTCCAACGGCCCCTTCTTCATCAGCAAGGTGGACTACAACGCCAACTATATCGAAC
>CAYRXK010000055.1:0-16160 GCA_964428265.1 uncultured Treponemataceae bacterium | reverse complement strand
AGGCCGCAGCGACTCCACCGCGAACGACATCGCCCACGCGCCGAAAAAGAACACCTCGGCCGATACCGTCGTCCTGAATCGCGAAAGGATCACCGCCAGGGCGCCCGCCGCGAACGCCGCCGCCAGGGCCGCCTCGGCGCAGGCCAGCGCGATGGACGACACCTGCAAACCCAGCAGCGACCGCACCGAATACGCGCCGGCGCCCGCCAGCATGTCGCGCGCATCCGCATCGCCGGGCACGGTGGACAAAAGGAAAAGGGCCAGCGCCAGGCTGGCCAGCGACACGGAGAACAACACCCAATACGAACGACGGCGCGCGGCAATGGTCACGGTACCCTCAATCTACCGCGCTTCCTCTCCGATTGAAACCCCGGCCATTTCCGCGCTATGATCCGCAAATCCTTTTCACCCGCAGAGGTATTCCGCAATGGCCGAGAAAATCACCCCCCGCGAAAAAGACTACTCCCAGTGGTATATCGACATCGTTCGAAACGCCAAACTCGCGGATTACTCCCCCGTAAAGGGCAGCATGGTGATCCGGCCGCGCGGCTACGCCATCTGGGAACGCATCCAGGCCGAATTCGACCGCCGCTTCAAGGAAACCGGGCACCAGAACGCCTATTTTCCCCTCCTCATCCCCATGTCCTTCCTTAAAAAGGAAGCCGAGCATGTCGAGGGCTTCGCGCCCGAGCTCGCCGTGGTCACGCACGGCGGCGGCGAAGAGCTGGAAGAGCCCTACTGCATCCGCCCCACCTCCGAAACCATCATTTGGGCCATGTACCGCGACTGGATCCAGTCCTGGCGCGACCTGCCCCTCCTGATCAACCAGTGGGCCAACGTCATGCGCTGGGAAAAGCGCACCCGCCTCTTCCTGCGCACCTCCGAATTCCTCTGGCAGGAAGGCCACACCGCGCACGAGACCCAGGCCGACGCCATGGACGAAACCATGCGCATCCTGGAAATCTACCGCGAGGTCGCCGAACGCCACCTCTGCCTGCCGGTCATCGCCGGCCGCAAGTCCGACGCCGAAAAATTCGCCGGCGCCGTCGCCACCTACTCCATCGAAGCCATGATGCAGGACCGCAAGGCCCTGCAGGCCGGCACCAGCCACTTCCTGGGCCAGAATTTCGCCAAGGCCTTCGACGTCCGCTTCCAGACCCGCTCGGGCGGCCTGGACCACGTCTGGGCCACCTCCTGGGGCGTATCCACCCGCCTGGTCGGCGCCGTCATCATGACCCACTCCGACGACAAGGGCCTCGTGCTGCCGCCCTCGCTCTCGCCCGAAGAAACCGTCATCGTGCCCATATACCGCAACGATTCCAAGGTCGAGGTTCTGGCCTACGCCGAACGCCTCCTGGCCGCCCTCAAGGATGCCGGCATCCGCGCCGTGCTGGACGCCGACGACTCCTCCTCGCCCGGCTGGAAATTCGCCGAGTGGGAAATGCGGGGAACCCCCGTCCGGGTCGAGCTCGGCCCCCGCGACATGGCCGCGGGCAACGTGGTCCTGGTGCGCCGCGACACGGGCGAAAAGCGCGTCACGCCGGTGGCCGAGGCGCCCGCCGTCATGCGCGCCCTCCTGGCCGACATCCAGGACTCGCTGCGCGAACGCGCCCGGGCCTTCCGCATCGCCAACACCAAGCCCATCGCCAACCTGGCCGACATGCTCGCGTTCTTCGGGCACGAGGGCATGGGCACCGACGATGCCGAGGGCGGCTTCGCCGAAGCCCTGTGGTGCGGTTCCGCCGAGTGCGAGGCCGACCTCAAGGCCAAGACCAAGGCCACCCTGCGCAACATGCCCATGGACCGCCAGGACAACATCGACGGCGTCTGCGCCCTGTGCGGCAAGCCGGCCAGGCACCGCGCCATTTTCTCGCGCGCGTATTGAACCTCGAGCGTTCCGGCGGATCGCCTGAGCTTTCGGCGCTGCTGAAGCGGTACTGGGGCTACGACAGCTTCAGGCCGCTGCAGCTCCAGGCCATGGAAGCCGTGCTCGCCGGCCGCGACTCCCTGGTCGTCATGCCCACGGGCGGCGGAAAATCGCTCTGCTTCCAGGTCCCCGCCCTGGCCATGCGGGGCCTGGCCATCGTCATTTCGCCCCTGATTTCATTGATGAAGGACCAGGTCGACGCGCTGGTGGCCAATGGCCTCGCCGCGGCGCGCCTGGATTCCAGCCTCGATTGGGACGAGCAGAAAATAGTCCTGCGCGGCATCGCGCGCGGCGAAACCAGGATCCTGTACATTTCTCCCGAACGCATGCTGTCGGACCGCTTCCGCCAGTACGCGAAAACCCTCGACATATCCCTGATCGCCATCGACGAAGCCCACTGCGTCAGCATGTGGGGGCATGATTTCCGCCCCGAATACCGGCTCATCGGCGCGCTCCGCGATGATTTTCCCGGCGTGGCGCTGCACGCCTACACGGCCACCGCCACGCGCCAGGTGCGCGACGACATCGTCCTGCAGCTGGGCCTGAAAAATCCCGACCTGCTCGTCGGCTCCTTCGACCGGCCCAATCTTTTCTACCGCGCCGAACGCCGCGTTGCGTTGGCCGAGCAGATCGCCGCGATCATCGATCGGCACAAAGGGGAATCCGGCATCATCTACTGCATCCGCCGCAAGGACGTCGATGCGATGTGCGCCACCCTGCGCGCGCGGGGCGTCCGCGCCCTGCCCTACCACGCCGGCCTTTCCGACCGGGAACGCAAGGAACACCAGGACGCCTTCATAGAAGATCGTGTCGAGGTGATCGTCGCCACCGTGGCTTTCGGCATGGGCATCGACAAATCCAACGTACGCTACGTGATCCACGCCGGCATGCCCAAATCGCTGGAGCACTACCAGCAGGAAAGCGGACGCGCCGGCCGCGACGGTCTGCCCGCGGAATGCTGCATTTTCCATTCACCCGCCGACCTGCAGGTCTGGCGCTTCATGACCAGGGAAATGGAAGGCGAACAGGCCGTCATCGCCGCGGAAAAACTGCAGGCCATGCACCGCTACTGCGCCGGCGGCCTCTGCAGGCACCGCGCCATCCTGAATTATTTCGAGCAGCACCACGACGGCGCGCGCTGCGGCGCCTGCGATATCTGCGCCGGCGACATCGCCACCCTGCCGGACGCCCTCATCGTGGCGCAAAAAGCAATCTCCTGCGTGGCGCGGCTGGACCAGCGCTTCGGCGCCGACTACGTGGCCAAAGTGCTCGCAGGCTCGTCCGAATCGCGCATCGCGGATTCGGGCCACGACCGCCTGAGCACCTGGGGCATCCTTAAGGAACACGGCGCCGGAGCAGTCCGCGACTGGATCGAGCAACTCGTCGCGCAGGGATTCCTGGCGCGCGAAGGCGAGTACAGGACGCTCGTGATCACCGGCGCGGGCAAGGCGGCGCTCCGCGGCGAAACCGTTCCCCTGCTTACCGCCCCGCCTGCCGACGCGGGGCGCGCACGCCGGCGCACCCGCGGCACCGCGCGCACTGCAGCGCCCGCAGGCGTTGCCGCCCCCGAAGGCGCTGCCGCCCCCGCAGGCACGGTCGGCGCGGCGGGCGAACCGGAAGCCGATGCGCGCCTGTTCGACGACCTTCGCGCCCTGCGGCAGGAATACGCGAAGGCGAAAAAAGTGCCCGCCTACATTATATTTTCCGACGTCACGTTGCGCGATCTGGCGGCGCGACGCCCCACGGTCCATTCGAATTTCCTGGAGATCCGCGGCGTGGGCGCAAAAAAGGCCCGGGAATACGCGGTACCCTTCATCGACCTGATCGCGGCGCGCTGCCTTCAGTACGGCCTGCCCACCGACCGCGGATTCTGACCGCGCGGCGCCCGCCCCGCGCCTCACTTCCTGAGCCTGAGCTCCAGCCCCGCCGCTGCTCCGGCCGATTCCAGCGCAGTCCTTATTTCCGCGGGCAGGTCCGCCGCCTTTTCCGGCGCGGCGCCGCCCGCCCCGGATGCTTCGATCGCCCGCGCAACGGCCCGCTCGGCGACCTCGATATCCAGGACATTCACCGCGGTGCAGTAGAATGCCTTGTTCCTGCCGTTGTCGTACGAGGCGATCAACTGGCGCAGCAGGCGACCCTTGCGTTGCACGATTTCAAGATGCAGATCGAGGTTGCCGCTCGCGCGTGCCATGTCGGAGAGCACATTGCGGTAGCTCATGAAGGAATCCTTTTCCCCGATGCGCGCGTACCGTTCGCAGGGATACTCGGCGCACTCGAAGCAGAATTCCACGCCGCCGTGGCGTTTCGCGCAGGAGATCACGCTGCAGGAAGGATGCAGTTCCCGGAAATCCGGGCCTCCGCAACCCGGGCAGCGCGAACTCCCCCCGGTGTGGTGCCGCGGGCAAAGCGCGCAGCACAGTCCGCATAGCGAAAACTCCGGATGCGCCCGGACATACGGTTCCGGCATGCCTGCCACCTCACCGAGCCGCGGCCGACATCAGCGCCGCCTGCACGGCCTTTAGGATTACCTTGCTGCTGTAGGTCGCGCCGGCCACCACCTCGATATCCAGGCGCTGGGCCGCAAGCACTCCCGACGTTATGCGCTCCGCCGGCCTCCCCTGCCCGTTGTCGTGCTTCAATATCCTGATGTCGCGCATCGCATGATCCTTCACCGTCACTTCCAGCGCCACCCGCACCGGCATCGCATCGTATTCGCCGCGGTAGGCGCCGTCGGGAATGCGGGAAAGATCCGGCGTCGGGATCGCCTCGTCGGCCAGGCGTTCCAGATTTCGGTTCATCACGAAATAGGAAATCCCGCCCACTACGGCCAGGAGGACCGCCACCGCCAGGACAGCGGTCAATACTCTTCTTCGCATGGAATGCCGCTCCTCGTGAATCCCGGGAGTCATTTCAAAAATCCTTCAGTTGGCGGATGATCCCAAGATGGAACGCGCAATGCGCGACGATGGCGATGGCTCCGCCCAGATAGTCTTCATTCTTCCATTCCGCGATGTCGCCGGTGAACCGCAGCATCGCCTCGTAGTCCGCCTTCAGGCCCGCTTTCAGGGCGTCCCATTCGTCCCTGGTCACTTCCCGGATTTTCCAGCTGTCGTTCCAGTCGGTCGGCCCCGTCCTGGTCCCGGTGATGTATTCCATCAGCACCCGGATGTAGAAACGCAGGTGCGACACATGACCGGCGATCGTTTCGGGTATGCCGTGGAATCGCGCCCCGACCTTTTCGAACGGTATTCCATCGAGGGTTTCCGCGAGGGAAGTGCCGCTGTCAAGAAAAATGCCATGCCCCCTGACGAACACCTCTTCAAGCAATTCATTCAGCTGCTTCGCGACGATTTTGCCGGTCAATTCCATTTCGCGCTCCCGTTCATGTGCCGAACTTCACCATCCCGCCTTCAGCTATCACCTTGTTCCGGTAAATGATATCGGTTCTCTCGGCGAATCCGATCCTTTCCCAGAATCCGTTCCCTAGTTCATTGTCGGCGAACACCACCAGGGCGACCTTGGCAATGCCTTCCGCGCGCAGGGCATCCAGGGCACGGTCCACAAGGCTTTTCCCGATGCCCCGGTTCCTGAATTCCGTCCTGACCGCGGTATGGTGGATGAATCCGCGCCTGCCGTCGTGCCCGCAAAGGATCACGCCGACCAGCGCGACCCCCTCGCGCGCGACAAAACAGGTGGCCGGATTCCTGCGGAGGTATCTTCCGATGCCTTCCCTGGTATCGTCGATATTGTTCAGCCCCATGCCTGGCGTCGCCCTCCAGAGGGCGAACACTTCATCGTAATCTTCCGGCCGCATCGACGAAATTTCCATATCCTTCCACCGAGGCAGTCAATCGACGATCAGGAGCTTCACGCCATGCTCGGTCCAGGACCGGTGCGCCTCGGCATTGTCGGCTACCAGATAGCACATGCCTTCCTTCAGGATGAATTTCCTACCATCCTTCAGTTCGGACCGGAACTCCCCCTCGAGCACATACACCGCATGGCCCTTCACGCACCAGTGATCGGCCAGGTAGCCCGGTGAATACTCGACGATCCGGATCCGCACATTGCCTCGCCGCACGGTTCTCCAGAAAGCCTTTCCTGATTCACCCGCATGCTCTTCGGGCGCCACATGCTCAAGGTCGAATATCTGGAAAGGAATATCCCTGATTTCCATGAATTTTCTCCTTTCCGTGAACGCCCCGCCTTGCGTTCTCCGGAATCCTGGACTACAAGTATTCTACTTCACGGGGGAAGGATGAGGAATATCTGGTCGCCCGCTTCCTTCCAGGGCGGGGCGCGCCGCAGGCGCTACTTCGAAGGGTGGTATTTCAAGCACTCGGGCGGCGCGGGCGAAGGACCCGGTGGCACCGCGCACGGCATCTGGTCCTTCATCCCCGGAATGGCCATCGGCGAATCCCGCGCCGACGGCTATTCATTCGTGCAGGCCATCGAAGGCAGGACCGGCCGCTCCTGGTGGTTCCAGTACCCGCTGGATGCCTTCGATGCGAAGGAATCCGGGCTGGACATCCGCGTCGGTCCCAACCGCTTCGGCTCGGCGGGCATCAGTCTCGACCTGTCCGACGGGGCCGCCTCGATCAGGGGAGAATTCTCGTACGGTTCTTTCAACGCGATGCGTTTCGCGCCCTGGGCGCCGGGCGTAATGGGTCCCTACAGTTTCGTGCCCCGCATGGAATGCAACCATGGCCTCGTCAGCCTGGATCATCGCATCGACGGATGGGTCGAGGTCGACGGCGCGCGCTCCGAATTCAACGACGGCCGCGGCTACATAGAAAAGGACTGGGGCATTTCCATGCCGCGGTGCTGGATATGGACACAGTCGAACGACTTCCCGCGGCGCGGCGATTCGGTCATGCTTTCGGTCGCCCGCGTTCCCTGGATGGGCTCGGCATTCAACGGATTCCTCTGCACCGCGTCCATTGCCGGACGTCATGCGTTATTCGCCACATGGAACGGATCGCGCATCGTATCGCTCGCCGCGGACGAGGCGGAAGTCGTCTGCAGGATCGAGCGGCGCGCGCGCGGCGGCACTGAATCCATAACCCTGCGCATGCTCCGGTCCCGCGGAGGTCTCCTGCGCGCGCCGGTGCAGGGCCTGCTCTCGCGCCGCATCGCCGAAGCCGCCGACGCCGCGCTGTACGCGGAATATCAGGCGCCCGGCCAAGCTCCGTACGTCATGCGATCCGGCCTGGCGGGCCTTGAAACCGCGGGCGATATTTCCGCGCTCTGCACCGGCTGATCACGGTCCCGCCGATCGCGCCGCTCGGGTGCGCGGCGGTCACAGCGGAAATTCCGCCGCGTGCGCCGGGAAGGCCGCCGTACCTCCCGCGGCCCGGATGTCCCGCCAGCTCCCGATCGCGGAGATGTCGTCGGGCATCAGCTGATCAGGCGGGGCAAGATCGCCCACCAGCGCTTCGCCCCCGCCGGTAATCAAGGTTACGCTGTCCGGCGAGTGTCCCGGCGTCCGTATGACCCTCGCGTCGATCCCGAGCGATGCGAGTTCCGACGCCGCATCCCCGGCGCGCAGGGGAACCAGCTCATCCTTCCGTATTCGGCGGTAGCCTGCGTATTCCACGCCTTTCAGGATCGTGCGTTCCATGGCGTCCACGGCCTCGACCTGCCCTTCGAGCGCATAGCACCGTATGCCGCGGGCGATGAACTCGCCGAGAAGTCCCGCGTGGTCCATATGCATGTGCGATACGATCGCCCAACGCAGGTCCTCGAAGCGCAGGCCGATCGACTTCATGTTCCTGATGTATTCGAAGAGGCTGCAGGGCCAGCCCGCGTCGAAGGCGAGCAGGCCGCCCTCGCGGCCGGGCACGAAATGGCAGTTCGTGCTCCGGTACCTGAACGTCAGCACGGGCTTGTCAGACGCGCATCATCCCGCGGAATCCGCGCGCCGCGTAGTACGAATCCGCTCCGTTGTGGTAGGTGAATACGTGCCCGTAGCGTCGGTCGCAGAAAAGGGCCCCGCCGGCCTTCCGTATATCGTCCGGCGTGCGTATCCAGCTCGAGGTTTTCCTGTCGAACTCGCCCAGGCTCTGCAGGTGCCGGTACTGTTCCTCCGACAGCAACTCGACACCGATCTCCGCTGCCACATCCATCGCGCTCGATTTGGGCTTGTTTTCCTTCCGTGCAGCGAGTGCCTGGCCGTCGTAGCAGAGGCTCCTGCGCCCTTCCGGACTTTCGGGCGAACAATCGCAGAATAAAAATTCGCCGGTCGCCGCGTCGAGTCCGACCACGTCGGGTTCGCCGCCGGTCTCTTCCATCGCCTCGAGCGCCCGCAGGGCCGTCGGATTCCCCGCGACGCGCGATGCCACCTCATCCCACACGATGCCCGCGTGCCTGCCGGGATTTGCCCCGAATCTCGCGCGCAGCGTTTCCATCATTGCAGCCATGGCAGTCTCCCCAGATCGACATTGCCGCCCGACAGGATCACGCCTATTTTCAGCCCCGTCAGGTCGATTTTCCGCTCCCAGAGCACCGCGAAAGGTACCGCCGCGGACGGCTCGACGACTATCTTCATCCGTTCCCAGATGAATTTCATCGCTTCGACGATGGCCTGTTCGCTCACCGTCACGATCCGCTCGACCCGCTCGCGGATGATCGGGAATGTCAGCGTTCCCAGCGAGGTGAGGAGCCCGTCCGCGATGGTTTTCGGCCCGGTCTGGGGAATGATCATCCCGGCCGCCAAGGACCTGAACGCGTCATCGGCGCCCTCGGGTTCGCCCGCGATCACGCGGATGCCCGGTTTCAGCGAGGTGGCGGCGATGGCGGTGCCCGACAGGAGTCCGCCGCCTCCCACCGGCGCCAGGATCAGGTCCAGGTCAGGCACCTCGGCCAGCAATTCCATGGCGGCAGTGCCCTGGCCTGCGATCACGCGCTCGTCGTTGTAGGGGTGTACCAGCGCGGCCCCGGTGCGCGCGGAAATTTCCTTCTGCGCCGCCTCGCGCGCCGGCAGGTTCGGCTCGCACAAGGTTATGATGCCGCCGTATCCCTGCACGCCGGCCTTTTTCACCGCCGGCGCGTTGTTCGGCATGACGATGTACGCGGGTATCCCTCGCATGCGCGCGGCAAGCGCCAGCGCCTGCGCGTGGTTTCCGGAAGAGTGCGTCACCACGCCTTTCGCGGCCTCCTCTTCGCTCAGCGACAGGACCGCGTTGCAGGCGCCCCTGAACTTGAAGGCGCCCACCTTCTGGAAATTCTCGCACTTGAAAAACACCGACGATCCCACGGCGCGGTCGACGCTGCCGCAGGTAAGGACCGGCGTCCGGTGCGCGTACGGAGCGATCCGTTCCGCTGCCTTTCTGATATCGTCAATAGACACGCTCATGCATTTCCCCCCGCCATCAAAATATCCAGAAGCGCCGTATTCATATAGTAATTGAACCTGCCCAGGCGTTCCTTGCGGACCAGGCCATCATCGGCGAGCGCATCGAGGTATTTTGCGGCCGTAAGCCTCGAAACGCCGAGATCGCGCTCGATGAATTCGATTTTCGTGTACGGATGGAAAAACAAGTTGTCCACCAGTTCGCCGCGGTAAAACCGGTGGCGCTCCCCGATCCTGCGCCTGTACTCGTCCATGGTCGATGAAATGGCTTCCACCATCGAAAGCGTACCCGAGGAAGTCCGCTCAACCGCGTCGAGCACGTACAGAATCCATGATTCCCAATCGCCATGTTCACGCACGTCTCGGAGACCTCGATAATAGGAATCCCTGGTTCCGATGAAATGCCGGCTCAAATACAGCACCGGCATGTCCAGGAGCCCCTTCAGCACCAGGTACAGCACGTTGACTATACGGCCAGTGCGGCCGTTTCCATCGTAGAACGGGTGAATGCTCTCGAACTGGTAATGGATCACCGCCATTTTCACCAGGGGGTCCGCGTCGAAAAAACCATCATCGTTGATGAACCGTTCCAGGTTGGCCATCAAATCGAGGATAGCCACACGATCCCGCGGGGGCGTATACACCACCTCGCCGGTCCGGTCATTGACCAGATTCGTACCCGGCAAGGCCCTGAAACCCGCCCGGTTTTTTTCGATCGTTTCCTGGATCCTGATCATGTCGTTCGAGGTGAGCAGGCGCCGTTCACGCACCAGGTCAAAACCGACCCGCAGTGCCACGGCGTAGTCCCGGACCTCCTTGGCCGCCACGCGCGGCGCCGCAGATGCTTCCAGGTCCTCACGGAAGAGCTCATCCTGCGTCGTCACGATGTTCTCTATCGCCGAACTATCCTTCGCCTCCTGAAGGGCCAGGGTCGATACCAGGAGTTCGATGTTCGGTATGGCGCGGCATCGGCCTTTCAGTTCCGCGAGCGCGCGGTGCGCCTTCGATGCCTTTCGGAGAACCGCAGGCGTCTCAAGGATGCCGGATGGAGGCAGCGGAGGCAGCTCGGTCACCCAAAACCCTCCACATCATGCATGAAAATCTGTAAGTTTCTATGCACGACGTTCAATCATGTATAGTTTTAGCTATTTTTTTATACACGTCAAGTGAATTTTTCACTTTGCTCCAGAAGACCGGACCGCGAACATGTACTCGTACAGCCTTGAATCGAAGTACCACTGGTCCGGCGCGCTGGAATGCTGGCCGCCGGGCAGGATCGCCAGGTGCGCGAATCCGCCCTCGGCATTGATCTTGTCCCGGATCATGCGGTTCAGCGCAAGAAGTTCATTCTCACGTTCGCCCACCGCTATGAGGACTTCCTTACCCTTGAAATTCGCCAGATTCGCCCCGAAAGAATTACCGCTCACCGGCGCGATGCAGGAAAATACCGAGGGATATCGGGCGCCGATTTCGTAGGCGCCGGATCCGCCCATGCTGTGGCCGGTAATTATGATCCGTTCGGGGTCGACGGGATATCCCGATCCTATCGCGCCGACCAGTTCCATCACCATTCCGGCGATTTCGGGCCAGAACTTGCCGAAGCCCAGCTGGGGACTCACGACGTAGGCGGGAATATCCATGCAGGTCGCCAGGAATCCCGTCAAACCGGAGATGAACAGCAGGTCGGCGTTGCCGCCGCGGAACCCCGCGCCGTGCAGGTACAGGACCAGGGGATAGGGCCCGTCGCCGTCCTTGCGCTCCGGCGAATACAGGATGTACTCGATGGTCGATCCGTCCTTCGCGGTGAAGAGCTTTTTCTCGCTCGTCCCGCGCGGACGGTATCCGCTTTCCTTGATCTGGTAGGCTTCCTTGTTCGTGAGCCCGAATTTGCCCGGATCGGCGCCGGGATCCGGGCTTGGATCCGCCGCAACCGTGCATACAGAAAATACCGCCAGGACCGCAAGAACGACCGCGACAAACGCACGTTTCCCGCTCATGGTTCCTCCGCATTTCGCTCAGCACATCACTACGGATAGGCGCAAATCGTCATTTCATACGCTTTTTCGCCGTTACCGCCCCGATCCACAGCGGCAGATACGGCGAAGTGCAGCCTTTGGGCGTCGGATAGTCTCGGTAGAGTCCAGTGCTTTCACCCAGGCGCACGCATTCGCCGCGCAGGGTTTCGTCCTCGATCCCGATGGATGCGGCGCACCAGTTCATGGTCCATTGCACGCGCGGATGGGCGGCGCTGATTTCCGCCTGTATGCGGTCCAGCAGGGCGCGGTTTGCCGCGTGGTCCGCCCCGTCGATGCTCCTTGCGCGCAATTGCCAATACAGCCTGAGCCTGGTGACCGAGGGATCGCGTTTCCATCGGTCCGCCTCTTCGCGCAGGCGCGGGTTCTTCATGATCACGTTCGAGAGGAGCCAGTCGGACAACTGGTCCCGGTCGTCCGCCGGTCCTGCGTCGATATCATCGGCCATGGCGGCGACCGCGGTACCATCCATTTTTTTCGGATCGGAAACAAGGATCGCCAGCAGGCGATGGTTCCGCTTTCCCGTTTTCCACAATCCGGAAGCGAGCGCTCCATCCTTGCCCATTTCCGCGGCCATGGCGCGGATGCGGGTCAGCCTGGTCGACGCCTCGTCGAGTTCCCGACAAATCGCGTCTACGTTATTCGATTCCATACCGCGCGCCTTCCTGATCAGCCAACGTACTTCTTGCCGATCACCGATTCGGGCGTCAGCCGCAGGATCGTGACCCCATCGTAGGACCGATCGTCCTTGATGTTCCGCTCGAAAATCGGCTTCGGGTCATTTTCCAGGTGCTCCAGCAGGACTTTCAGGCCGCGCTTCTTCTCGGCGAGGTCGGATACGATTTCCAGGCGGCCGCGCAGCACCAGGGTCTCGTAATCGTGGTCGCAGCGGGTTTCGAGATAGCCATTGTCCCTGATCAGCGTCGCGCAGGCGCGCGGATTGCCGCGTATGAAATCCAGCTTGTGGCCCTTGTTCGCGCAGTGGAAATACAGGCATCCGGATTCACGGTCCAGCCCGTAGCTCAGGGTTACGATATACGGCTCTTCTCCGCGGCAAAGGGCGATCGTGATGTACTTCCCGCGCTCCAGCAAGGCCCGCTTTTCCGACTCGTCCAGGATTTCGTTGCGCTTTCTCCTGGGGTGATACTGTTCCATGAATTCCCTTCCTT
This sequence comes from uncultured Treponemataceae bacterium, assembly GCA_964428265.1. Taxonomy (GTDB): domain Bacteria; phylum Spirochaetota; class Spirochaetia; order Treponematales; family Rectinemataceae; genus CAYRXK01. The sequence continues at coordinate 3,680 of CAYRXK010000055.1, read as the reverse complement.
CAGCCCCTGTTCCTGCCCGCCCCGGACAACATGCGCAGTTCGGCCGCGCTTTCCCGTATCGTCTGCTGCGCGATATTGGTCGGATCGAATTTCAGAAGTCCGAACGTGGTCTGGATGCAGAAGCCGATCGCCAAGCCGGAAATCAGCGTTCCGATGCCCACCATGCCGCCCAGCAGCCACCCGCAGAGAGTGGCGGAAAGTTCTATCGCGCTTCTGATCAGGCCCACCGGCAGGCCCAGCCTGCGGGTCAGCACCACCATCAGGCCGTCGCGCGGCCCCGCCCCGAATCCCGAACCGATGTAGAAAAACGATCCAATGGATATCGAGTATAAGCCCAACAGCAGCACCGCGATGCCCGCCCACAAATTTCCGACCAGGGGAATGATGCCGGATCCAAGCAGAAGGTCGATGAAAATCCCGATCACCACCATGTTCAGTATGGTGCCCACGCCGATGCGCTCGCCCATCGCCAGGGTGATTCCGATGATCGCCAAACCCACCAGGATGCTGGCGTTACCGATCGACATGCCCAGCGTTTTTCCGAGCCCCGCGTGGAATACTTCCCAGGGCCCGTAGCCCACGTTCGCCCGGATGGTCAGCACTATCCCCAGGGCATACAAGAACAGCCCGAACATCAGCCGCAAGAAACGCATCGCAAGTCGTCGCATCGCAAGGAACCCCCGCGGCACCTTACTACGGTTTCGGGCTGAATTCCGAGAGGGTGGAGGTCGAGGCGAAACGGCGCCTGACGAACAGCAGGCCGCCCTCGCCCGCGCTGCGGATCGCCCGCGGAAAGGTCACCCCGGCGCTTTCGGAAAACTCATAAGAAAATTCCAGTTCCGAGGTGAATGGCGGCATCTTCAACGGCGCCATCGTGAATTTCACGGGCAGCATCCGGGCACCGTCCCAGACCAGGGTGCCGCGCGTGAGCCGGTCCTTGGGCGCGTCGGCCTGCAGCATGGCTGCGGGCTTGTATGAAGCGCTCAACAAGGTCCCCTCGCGCGTCACCGGGCCGAACGCGAAGTACTTCCGGTTTTCACCCGTCGGATGGATGAATTTCCAGCCATCGCCGCCGGAATTGCCGCCCGAAGCGCCGGAGGCGGAAGACGAGCTGTTCGCGTCGGCCTCGTCCTTGCCGGCCTTTCCGCCCCTTCGCCACACCTGGGTCCGCTCCGGCGCGGCGCCCGGAGCGACGCGATACTTGTCCTGCTGCTCCACCCAGCGGTCCAGTTCACCCTTGGTCGTCAGAAGTTCCAGCCTCGTCGTCATCGTGAAGCTGGCGGCGAATCGCGGCGTTTCAAGCAGATCGAGCGCGCCGCCCAGCCGCGCGAGCACGGCATCGGGCGGTTCCCCGGCTGCCTGCGCGGTCAGCGCGGCCAAGGGCAGGAAAAGCGCAAGAACCAGCAACACGGCCCGGCGATGGAATGATCGCGCGGCCCTCACACGGTTCCCTTTCCGGGAGTCTTGTCTTCGAGAAGCTTGTTGGCGAACGCCACGTCGGTTTCAAGAAGCTCGATTTTCCGGTCCTGTTCCTGCGCCCTGCGTTCCAGTTCCAAAATCCTGTTTTCGAGATTACGCGCCATCGCGGGATCGACCGAAGAGTGGGCGCCCTTCGATTTGGTCAGAAAATCGCCCACGACGGCAACGACTGAAATGATCACGATGCCGCCCATGATGATGAAAGTGATGCCCATGGTTTCTCCCCGCGATGGATTGTACGGTCAGCCCAGCTTCGCCGCCAGCGCCTTCGCCCAGGCCTCGACTTCGGCGGTCTTGGCGGCATCGGGATTCCACAGGCAGCGCAGGCCCTCGTCCGCCACCTCGAACCCGGCCTCTGCGAGCGCCTTGTTCAGCACCGCGACCGATTCGCCGGACCAGCCGTAGCAGCCGAAGGCGGCGGCCTTCTTACCCTTGAACCGCAGGCCCTTGATCTCCTCGAGCAGCGCGGCCACCGACGTCAGGATTCCCTTGTTTACGGTAGGCGACCCGATCAGCACCGCCTTGGACCGGAACAGGTCGGTGATGGCGTCGTTCTTGTCGTATTTCGAGAGGCAGTGGGAAACCACCGCGGTGCCCGGCGATGCCGTTGAAATGGCCCTCGCCATCGTGTCGGCCAACGCGCGCGTTCCGTTCCACATGGAATCGTAGAGGATGGTCACGCGGTCCTCGCGGTAATCCTTGGCCCACTCAAGGTACTTGTGCACGATCTGCGCCGGGTTGTCGCGCCAGATGACGCCGTGACTGGTGGCGATCATCGACAGCGGCAGCTTCAGCGCCAAGACTTCCTCGATTTTCCGTACCACCAGCGGCGAGAACGGCGTGAGGATGTTGGCGTAATATTTGACGCATTCGGCGGCCAGTTCGTCCTGGTCCACCAGGTCGTTGAACAGGCGCTCCGTGGCCAGGTGCTGGCCGAAGGCGTCGTTGGAAAAGAGGATCGCGTCGCCGGTCATGTAGGTGAACATGCTGTCCGGCCAGTGCAGGAGCGGCGCTTCCACGAACACGAGTTTCTTGCCGTTTCCCAGGTCGTACGAATCGCCGGTCTTCACCACGTGGAAATCGGCCTCGATATGATACTGGCCCTTGAGCGATTTAACGCCGTTGGCGGTGCAGTACACCGGCAGGTCGGGCCTGCGGCGCAGCACTTCCGGCAGCGCCCCCGCGTGGTCGACCTCGCCGTGCTGCGCGATGATCGCGTCCAGCTTTCCGAGCATGCCCTCGCGCTCCAGATTGTCCGCGAATTCCTTCGCGAAGGGCGCCCAAACGGAATCCAGCAGGACGCGCTTTTCCTCTTCGATATAATAGCTGTTGTAGGTCGAGCCCTTGTGGGTCGAATATTCGTCGCCGTGGAATTTCTTCAATTCCCAATCCACCTTGCCCACCCAGGACACGGTCGCGCTGATCGGTTTTCTCATATGCCCTCCTTGTGCGGCACGCAGGTTCACCGAATGTAGTTGAACCTGATCTTGTTTTCGCGCTCGGGCACCGGGAGATCCCGCCGCCCGTTCTCTATCGCCTTCATCAGCCATACCAGGTTCCTTCCCAGGATCCGCATGGTCTGCACACCTTCCTCGTCCTTCAGAGCCTCGCCGGGAGCGGCGCCGAACATGATGTTCCAGTAATTGGAGCCCGGCATGAACATCTCCGAATAGGTGATGTAGTTGTTCAACTGACCCAGGGCCAGCATCGCCCCGGCGCGTCGGTCCGCCACGAGGGCCGCGCCCGCCTTGTACCGGAACAATCCTCCGTTCGAGCCCGAAACGTAGAACGCCCGGTCCAGGAACGATTTCATCGTACCCGCGATGCCCGAATAATAGACCGGCGAACCGAGCAGGATTCCGTCGGCCGCCTTCATACGCTGGATGGCGTCGTTCACGCCGTCGTCGGCCTGCACGCAGCGCTCGTCGCGATTCTTCGCGCACATGCCGCAGGCGATACACCCCCGGATGGCCCGGTTGCCTATGTGGAGGATCTCGGTCACGATCCCCTCGCGCTCCAGCTGTTCCGCCACGATCCCGATCGCCTGCCGAGTATTCCCCTCGGCCTTCGGGCTTCCGTTTATCGCCAAGACCCGCATCGCATCTCCGTATCGGCGGCGATTTCGCACCGCCCGAACTCTAGTGTACTGCTATCGTGGCCCGAAAACCATTTTCGCGCAACCGACCCCGCTGCGGGCGAGC
>CAYRXK010000054.1:11589-16177 GCA_964428265.1 uncultured Treponemataceae bacterium | reverse complement strand
GACTACGTGCCCAAGTTCTGGTTGGTCGATCCGCAACAAGCTTCCGGGTTCTAATCAGGGCATTCTTCGGTGAAGCTGACGCCGATGGCGCCTGCGAGCATCTCGCCCACGGTTTTCAGCCGCGATGCGCGCCGGGCGGGCAGGGTATCCACCAGGTAGGTTTCGCCGTCGTTGCGGTGAAGGACCAGGCACATCATGTTCCGGTTCATGCCCAGGCGGTCCTGGAGGATGGCGTTGCGCGCCAGGGGGTTCGCGCCATGGTCGTGGCCGCGCATCTGGTCGAAGGCGCGGCGGGCCTGGGTGCGTTCGGAATCGCTGCCCGGTGTCGTGCCGCGCGCGAGGGCGGAAAGACCGAGGCCGGTGATGTCGTCGAATGCGATGCGGGTGGCCCTGGCGGCGACCAGGAGGCCCGCCCGGTGCGTGACGAGTTTTGCGCCAGGATCCACCAGCCACCGCTCCTCGTACAGGAATCCCAGCGAGAGCAGGGCGAGCACGATCCAGGCGATGATGCCGGGAACTTCGCCCGCGGTGGCTACCGCGGCGATCACCACGGCGAGAAGGCCGCCTGATACGACGCGGTACCAGAAGGGAATTCCGTAGACGAGGGCGCCGGTTTTCAGGGTGCGCATGCGCAGGGGGATTTCCATGCGGCAACCTTAGCGCGATGGCGCGGACGGGTCAACGCTCGCGGCGTGGAGCGATGCTTGAAGCATGGAGCGATGCTTGAAGCATGGAGCGATGCTTGAAGCATCGCTGGCCTTCCGGGTAGTGTGGCGCATCGGAGGGTGCGATCGATGGCAAATTCCAGGGTCGAATTCAAGACCAGCATGGGTACGTTCGTGATGGAAGTGTACGAGGACAAGACGCCGGTGACGGCGGCGAATTTCCTAGAATACGTGAAATCGGGATTCTACGACGGGACGATTTTCCACCGGGTGATTCCCGGTTTCGTGGCGCAGGGCGGCGGGTTCGTGCCGGGCATGGACCAGAAGCGCACGCGCGCGCCGATCGTGAACGAGGCCAAGATCGGGCCGAAGAATGCGCGCGGCACGCTGTCGATGGCGCGTACGATGAATCCGGACAGCGCGACCAGCCAGTTCTTCATCAACCTGGTGGACAATCGCAGCCTGGACTACTCCGGCCCCGGGCCGGGCGCGGGCTACTGCGTGTTCGCCGGCATCACCGAGGGCATGGAAGCGGTGGACGCGATGGCCACGGTGAAGACCGGACGCAGGCCCCCCCACGCGGACGTGCCGGTGGAGGACATCGTCCTCATTTCGGCGAGGGTTCTGTAACCAGGTCGAGCATCGCGCGGAACGCCGAATTCTGTTTTTTGAGTTCGCGCGATCCGCGCGTGATCTTGCAGAGCGAAAGGCCCAGGTCCTCCGCGACGCGGCGCTGGGGCGTGCCTTCGGAGAGTTCCTTGACCAGGGCCCAGCGCTTGGCCATTTCGTCGGCTTCGGCGGGCGTGAACAGCGAATACAGGAATTCCTCGACCAGTGCGGGGTCTGCCCCCGAGAGCGCGCGGGCCATTTCGGCGATGTTTTCGCGCATGACCGCTTCATTCATGTGCATGCCTCGATAGTAGCATGGATTGAGGTTTTCCGCCCCGATTCGGGCATATAACCCTTGACGCATCATTAGCGAACCGGTAATGTGGCGATGCGTTACTACTAATAGTAACAAAATCCGGAGCCGACGGCAATGGCGCGGCGGCGCGACGAGGTGCGACATGTCATCCAGGAATTCGGGAGTATTCGGCATTATGGCGAAGGGCGCGGCGGCTATGCTGCTGGCGGGCGCGATTGCGGCGCTGGCGGGTTGCGGCTCAGGCGGCCCGAAGACGGTGGGCATCGCGAAGTTTGTGGCGCACCCCGCGCTGGACGCGGTGGAACAGGGCATCATCGATGAAATAAAGGCGGCGAAGCCCGACCTCAAGATAGACCAGCAGAATTCGAACGCCGACATGGCGACCGCGGCGCAGATCGCGCAGCGTTTCAAGGAAACGAAGGTTGCCGTGGCGGTGGGCATCGCGACGCCGACCGCGCAGGCGCTGGTGAACCAGATCAAGTCGGCGCCGGTGATCTACTCGGTGGTCACGGACCCCGTGGCGGCGGGCCTTGTGGCGAGCATGGACAAGGGCGGCAAGAACGTGACCGGCACCTCGGACCTGACGCCGGTGCGCGCGCAGCTGGAAATGCTGCTGGCGATCAAGCCGGTGAAGCGCATCGGCCACATGTATTCCTCCGGCGAGGCTAATTCCGCGGTGCTCGCGAAGGTCGCGCGGGATTTCTGCGCGGAAAAGGGCCTGGAATACGTCGAAACGACCGTTACGAATTCCTCCGAGGTGAAGTCCGCGCTGTTGTCGATCGCGGACCGGATCGACGCGCTGTACCTGGGCAACGACAACACGGTATTCTCGGCGCTGAACGCGGTGTCCGAAGTGACGCTGGCGAAAAAGCTTCCGCTGATCACGGCCGATCCCTCGTCGGCGGAGACGATTCCCGTGCTCGCGGCCCTCGGCTACGATTACTACGGCATGGGCCGCGCGACCGGCAAGATCGTGCTGCGGGTGCTGGACGGCGAAAAGACCGAGAACATTCCCGCCTACCTGCCGACTGACCCCGCATCGCTGGTGCTGGTGCTGAACGAGGATGTGGCGAAGGCGATCGGCGTGACCCTGTCCGCGGAGCTTCTGGGCCGGGCCAAGGTGCTGGTGTCCGGCGGCCAGGCCGCGAAGAAGTAAGTCGCATAACGCAACGATGCGTGAATGCGGCGGTGCGCGGGGTGGTGACGCCCTTGCGCGCAGCGCCGCGTCCGCGCGCAAGTAGGTCAAGGTGCTCGAAGGTATTGTTGTCGAGGGTTTGCTGTACGGGATCCTGGCGCTGGGCGTGTTCATCAGTTTCAGGATTCTCGATTTCGCCGATCTGACGGTCGAGGGCGCCTTTCCCGCGGGGGCGGCGGCCGGCGCGGCCGCGGCGATCGCGGTCGGCAAGGCTGCGGGGGGCGGGCTCGGCGGGGTACTGGCGCCGGCCGCGTCCGCGCTGGCGGGCATGGCGGCGGGGGCCTTCGCGGGGCTGGTCACCTCGACCGTGCACCACCGGCTGAAGGTGCCGGCGCTGCTGGCGGGCATCGTGACGATGACCGGGTTCTATTCGCTGAACCTGCGCGTGCTCGGCGGCAGGCCGAACCTTCCGCTGATCGGCGAAAATCCGCTGCTGCGGGCGGCGCGCGGCTGGCTTGGCGCCGGCGTCGGCCCGGAAATTTCGCTGTTCGCGGCATCGCTGCTGGCCTGCCTGGCGGTGGTGGGCCTCCTCGACCTTTTCTTCCATACCGAAGCGGGCATCGCGATGGGCGCTCTGGGCGATAACGAGAATGCGGTGGTGCAGGCCGGGATCAATCCGGAATCGCTGCGGACCGCGGGCGTCATGCTGGCCAACGGCCTGGCGGGCCTCGCCGGCGCGCTGGCCGCCGCGTACCAGGGCTTCGCCGACGTGAATTTCGGGCAGGGCATCATCGCCGCGGGCCTTGCGTCGGTGATGCTGGGCGAGCTCGTGGTGAAGTCGCAGTTCATCGGGGTGCAGCTGGCGCGCGTCATCCTGGGATCGGTCATGTTCCGCGCGCTGATGTACGCCGCGCGGTCCTGGGGATACCTGGCGGGCATTACGCCGAACGATCTGCGCCTGCTCACCGCGCTGCTGATCATCGGCACGATCGCGCTGTCGCGCGCCGCGCCGCGCCGCGCCGGAACGCCGCGCTCGAAAACCGGGCTGCTCCGGAAGGGGGCGGCGAAATGATCAGGCTGGAAAACGTGGTCGTGTCGTTCCCCCAATCCGGAGGCGAGGAGCGCGAAGTGCTGCGCGGGCTGTCGCTGGTGGTGCGGCCGGGCAGCACGGTGTCGGTGATCGGGTCGAACGGGGCGGGCAAGAGCACGCTGCTGAACGCGATCGCCGGGACGGTGCCGGTAAAGTCCGGCGCGGTGATCATCGACGGGACGGACCGCACGCGCGAGCCCGAATGGATGCGCGCGCGCCGCGTCGGCCGGGTGCGGCAGAATCCGCAGGCGGGCACGGCGGGCGAGATGACGGTGATGGACAACCTGGCGCTGGCGCTGCGCAAGGGCCCGAGGTCGCTGGGGCTTGCGGTGACGCAGGCGCGCGCGAGGCTGCTGACCGAGCGGGTGCGGGAACTCGGGTTGGGCCTGGAATCCAGGATGCGCGAAAACGTATCGCGGCTGTCCGGCGGCCAGCGGCAGGCGCTGACCCTGCTGGTGGCGGTGCTGTCGCGGCCCTCGGTGCTGCTGCTGGACGAGCATACCGCCGCGCTGGATCCGCACAACGCGGAGCTGGTGTCGGCGCTGACGCGTAAATTCGTCGCCGAGTACGGGCTGACCGCGCTGATCGTGACGCACGACATGAAGCGCGCGCTGTCGGAGGCCGACCGCGTGATCATGATGCACGAGGGCGCCATCGTGGCCGACGTCGAGGGCGACGCGAAGGCCGCGATGGGCGTGGACGACCTCGTGCGGCTGTTCAGGATCGCGCGCGGACAGGATTACGCGGAGGACCGCGACCTTTTGCGTTGAGCG
>CAYRXK010000054.1:0-11489 GCA_964428265.1 uncultured Treponemataceae bacterium | reverse complement strand
CAGGATCGCGCGCGGACAGGATTACGCGGAGGACCGCGACCTTTTGCGTTGAGCGATCCGCGATCGGTGGATCGTGATCAGAACGCGGCGACCACTCCGCCGCCGTAGTTGGCGTCGATGTATTCCTTCACCTTGGGCGAGCGCAGGGCTTCCATCAGGGCGACGATGCGCTTGTCGGCGGCGCCGCCCTTGCGTACCGCGACGATGTTGGCGTAGGGGCTGTCGGCGCCTTCGAGCACGAGGGCGTCGGCGGTGGGCTTCAGGCCGGATTCCAGCGCGTAGTTGCCGTTGATCACCGAAGCGTCCACATCCTCGAGCGTGCGCGGCAGCTGCGCGGCCTCGAGCTCCTTGAACTGGAAGTTCTTCGGATTGGACTCGATGCTGGCCGGGGTGGCGGTCAGGCCTGAGTCGGCCTTGAGCGTGATCAGGTTGAACTTGGCCAGCAGGATGAGCGCGCGGCCCTCGTTGGTGGGGTCGTTCGGGATGCCGATCGTGGCGCCGGCGGGCAGTTCTTCGGCCGACTTGAATTTCTTGGAGTAGAGGCCGAGCGGCTCGACGTGCACCGTGCCGGCGGATTCGAGCTCGAGCTTGCGCTCGGCGGCGAAGGATTCGAGGTAGGGCACGTGCTGGAAGAAGTTCGCGTCGAGCTGCTTTTCGGCCAGCGCGACGTTGGGCGTCACGTAGTCGGTGAATTCGACCACTTCGAGTTCGACGCCCTTGGCCTTGAGGTCGTCCTTGACGAGGTTGAGCAGGACGGCGTGCGGCACGGGCGTGGCGCCCACCTTGAGCGCCTTCGATTTCGGCGCGCACGAAGCGAGCAACGCGATGGACGACACGGCGATCAGCGCTACCGCGCCGCGCGCGACTTTGGATGCAAGATTCCTGGACATGGTTCTCTCCCTGAAACTTGGGTTATGCGACATAGCGGGGTGCCCGACGGGTCCTGGCGCTAGCGTTTTCCTGCGATGTTCCTGACGATCAGGGCGCCGGCGGCCTGGATGCCCTCGACCAATACGAGGATGGCGAGCACGGAAGCGATCATCACGTCGGTCCTGAAGCGTTGGTAGCCGTAGCGCACCGCCAGGTCGCCCAGGCCCCCGCCGCCGATGGCGCCCGCCATGGCGGAATATCCGATCAGGTTGATGATGGTCAGCGTGATGCCCGACACGAGCGAAGGCAGCGCCTCGGGAATGAGGATGGCCATGGCGATCCTGGATCTTGAGGCGCCGGAGGCGATGGCGGCGTCGATGACGCCGCGGTCTATGCCCGAAAGCGAGGTTTCCACGATGCGCGCCACGAAGGGGGCCGCGGCGATCGAGAGCGGCACGATGGCCGCCACGGTGCCGATGCTGGTGCCGACGATGGCCCGAGACAGCGGAAACAATAAAATCATGAGGATGACGAAGGGAAAGGACCGCAGGGCGTTCACCACCCGGTCGAGCACGCGGCGCAGCGCGGGCTTTTCCGCGAGCCCGCCGGGGCCCATGAAGTAAAGGACCATGCCCAGGGGCCCGCCCATGGCGGTGGCGGCCAGCGTGGAAAAGAAAACCATCAGCAGGGTTTCGCCCAGGGGCCGCGCGAGCAGAAGAAGGAGATCACGCATGGGCGGCCCCCAGTTCGCGACCCGCGCCGTCCGCGCCGCGCGGGCGGTGGTGCCGCTGCGCGACCATGCGGCGCGCCGCGGCCGACTTCGGGGCGTCGAACACTTCGGCCACGCCGCCCTGCTCCACGATGCGGCCGTGCTCGATCACGGCGACGCGGTCGCAGGCGCGGCGCACGACCTCCATCTGGTGCGTGACCATGAATACGGTCAGCCCCAGGCGGTCGCGCAGCGACACGATCAGGTCCAGCACCTGCGCGGTGGTTTCCGGGTCGAGCGCGCTGGTGGCCTCGTCGCAGAAAAGGATTTCAGGCTCGTTGGCCAGTGCCCGCGCGATGGCCACGCGCTGCCGTTCGCCTCCGGAAAGCCTTCCCACCGGCCGGTCCTTCTTGTCGGCGAGGCCCACCAGGTCCAGGAGGTAGGGCACCCGTTCGCGAATATCGCGAAGGTGACGGCCCGCGGCCTCCATCGGAAAGGCGACGTTGCCGCCGGCCGTGCGCGACGAAAACAGGTTGAAGGCCTGGAACACGACGCCAGCCCGCCGGCGCGCGGCCAGGAGTTCCTTGCCCGAGAGGCCGGAAACGAGGGTGTCGCCGTAGCGCACCTGGCCATCGTCCGGCGTTTCCAAAAGGGCGGCCAGGCGCAGAAGCGTGGACTTGCCGGCGCCCGAGCGGCCGATGACGCCGGTGATGGAACCCGCCGGGATGTCGAGCGAGAGGCGGTCGACGACCGGACCCTGCCCGAATGATTTGGACAGGTTGGAAAGGCCCAGCGGGGCCCGGGAGGAAGTTGTCTGCATGTGGTGGTGTACGGGTGAGGTGGGGTGGGGTTCGGTCAGTCCGAGAGCGGCCTTGAGGGGCCGCCCGGCATGAAACATACGGAATCTCGGCGATCGGTCATGGTCTTGGCATTCTCCGTGCGGCTACCATGCAAAAATTCCCGCCGGAGTGTCAAGCCCCGGCGGGATTTTCATCCTCCGGCGGGAATCGTGGTCGCGGGCATGGCCTCCAGGTCGAAGGGCGTCTCCTGGTAGACGTAGTAGTTGAGCCAGTTGGAGTAGAGCAGGTGCGCGTGGCTGCGCCAGGTCATGGGCGGTTCGCGCGAGGGGTCGTCGTCCGGGAAGTAGTGTTTGGGCATGACGATGTTCATGCCCTTGGAAAGGTCGCGGTCGTACTCGCCCTTCAGGGTGAGGCGGTCGTACTCGGGGTGGCCGGTGACGAACACGCGGCGTCCGTCCCTCGATACGGCTAAAAAGGCGCCCGCCTCTTCCGAATCGGCCAGCAGGATGAGGTCGGGGTGGGCCAGGATGTCCTCGCGCCGGATTTCGGTATGGCGCGAGTGGGGGGCCAGGAAGTACTCGTCGAAGCCGCGCAGGAGGTGTTCGCGCGGGGCCAGGACGCGGTGCGTGAAGATGCCGGACATTTTATTCTGCAATGGATACTTGCCAATGCCGTAGTGGTGGTACAGGCCGGCCTGCGCGCCCCAGCAGACGTGCATGGTGGACCAGACGTTGGTCTTGGACCACTCCATCAGGCGGCAGAGTTCGTCCCAATAGTCGACCTGTTCGAAATCGAGGGTTTCGACCGGGGCGCCGGTGATGATCAGGCCGTCGAATTTTTCGTGCAGTACCTGGTCCAGCGGTTCGTAGAACTGCTGCAGGTGCTCGGCCGAGGTGTTGCGCGATTCGTGGCTGCCCATGCGGATGAGGGTGATGTCGATCTGCAGGGGGCTGTTGCCCAGAAGGCGCAGGAGCTGCAGTTCGGTGACCACCTTGGTGGGCATGAGGTTGAGCATGGCGATGCGGAGCGGCCGGATATCCTGGTGGAGGGCGCGCTCGGCGGGCATGATGAAGATGCCTTCGTCGGCCAGGTCGTTGCCGGTGGGCAGGTCGTTCGGGATCTTAAGGGGCATCGCGCACCTCCGTGAGGTCGTTTGTACCTTCTTGCGCGGTTTCCAGCAAGCGGGTGAAGGCGGGGCAGCTGCGGCACGCGGCGAGTGTGTCAAAGCTTGTGGGTGGTGTGTCGAAGCGTGTGGGTCCGCCGTTCTGCAGGGTCGAGGGGGCGGCGGCCGCGCCGCCCGCCGCCGCGCTGGTCGCGCTTTTCTTTTCGGCGCAGAGCTTGCCGGTCAGGAACCAGCAGTAGCGGCCTTCGCCGGATTTCCAGGCCAGGCAGTCGGTTCGGCGCCCGTCGGGGCAGGCGGTGAGTTCCCAGCACGGGGGCATGGCCGGCGTGCCGCGCTCGGCGAGCCTGAGCGCGAGAAAGTACAGGATGCGTTCGATGTTGCCCGGAATGCGGCGCCAGCCCTGTTCGTAGCTTTCCACCGCCTTTTCGGATACGCCGAGCATGGCGGCCAGTTCGCGCTGCGAGGCGCCCAATGCCTTGCGCATCGCGGCGAAGCGGCGGGAATCCATGGGAGGCACGGGTTCGGGAGCGGGCATATTGACTTCTCCGCGCGCCTGCGGCAGAGTACGGCGCAGGGCGCCTCGATACTACCACAGGGTGGTACCCGGTGCGCAAGCGGACACGATGACGCACGCGCGTCGGACCGCGCAAGGAGAAGAATGATGGCGGACACGAACAGCCGGGGCTTCCAGAGTAGGGCGATTCACGCGGGCCAGAGTCCCGATCCGGGCACGAACGCGCTGGCCACGCCGATCGCGCGCACCGCGGCCTATCAGTTCAACAGCGCCGAGCACGCGGCCAACCTCTTCGCCCTGAAGGAATTCGGCAACATCTACTCGCGCCTGACCAACCCCACCAACGAAGCGCTGGAAAACCGCCTGACCGCGCTGGAAGGCGGCGCGGCCTCGGTGGTCGTGTCCTCCGGCACGGCGGCGATCTTCAACACGGTCATCACCATCGCCAGGGCGGGCGACCACATCGTATCCGCGTCCAACCTGTACGGCGGCACCTACACCATGTTCGATGCGATCCTGCCGGATCTGGGCATCACCGCCAGCTTTGTGGACGTGCACAGCCCGGAAGCGTTCCAGGCGGCCATCCGCCCCTCGACCCGGATGATCTATGCGGAGACGATCGGCAATCCGGGCCTGGATGTGTCGGACATCGCGGCGATCGCGGCAGTGGCGCGGCGCAACAAGCTTCCGCTGGTGGTCGACGCCACCTTCACCACCCCCTTCCTGTTCAGCGCCATCGAGGCGGGCGCCGACGTCGTGATCAACTCGCTCACCAAGTGGATCGGCGGGCACGGCACCGCGCTGGGCGGCAGCGTGACCGACGCGGGCCGCTTCGATTGGTCCGACCCGAAATTCGCGCTGTTCACGCAGCCCGACAAGAATTACCACGGTCTGCGCTGGGCGCTGGATCTGCCGCCCGAGCTGGCGAAGATCGCCTTCGCGCTGCGCTTCCGCACGGTGCCGCTGCGCAACCTGGGCGCCTGCCTGGCGCCGGACAACGCCTGGATCTTCATGCAGGGGCTGGAAACGCTGGCGCTGCGCATGCCGCGCCATTCGTCCAACGCGATGGCGGTGGCCGAGCACCTGGCGCGCCATCCGAAGGTGGCCTGGGTGCGCTATCCCGGCCTGGCCTCGGATCCCTCGCACGCGGTCGCGGCGCGCCAGTTCACCAAGGGTTTCGGCGGCATGGTGGTGTTCGGGGTAAAGGGCGGCCGCGCCGCGGGCCAGAAATTCATCGACAACCTGTCGTTGTTCGCGCACGTGGCCAACGTGGGCGACGCGAAATCGCTGGCGATCCACCCCGCCACGACCACGCACTCGCAACTTTCGGACGATCAGTTGGTCGAGGCCGGCGTGACGCCGGACCTGGTGCGCCTGTCCATCGGCCTGGAGGACATCGCGGACATCATCGCCGACCTGGACCGGGGGCTGGCCGGGGCCTGAGCGCGCGACATGCCGGCCGGATCGCGTAACGCGCTAGATCGATCGGTGCGCTAGATCGAGGGGATATCCCCCACCGGAATCACGCGCATCCGATCGCCCAACGCATAGGATTTCGTTCCGGGATAGACGACGTACAGCGCGTCGAGTCCGAGATCGTCCATCGCGATGTGCATTGACTTGGTCGGGACCGGCGCCTGGTTCAGTTTCATCTCGAACCCCGTCCGTCGGGCGCCGTTGACGAGCACGAGGTCGACTTCGGCCCCGCCGTGAGTGGCGAAGAACCAGGGCTCGGCGCCGGGATTTCTCGCGATGGCTTCCTCGATCGCGAATCCCTCCCACGAGGCGCCGGCCTTCGGATGCGACATGAGATCGTCCAACGTACGGAGCCCCAGCAGGGCATGCAGGATTCCGCTGTCCCGGAGGTAGATTTTCGGCGCCTTCACCAGGCGCTTGCCCAGGTTTTCGTGCCAGGGTTGCAGGGTCCGGATGATGAAGGTGCCCTCGAGTATCGAGATATAGCGCTGGATGGTCTTCTCGGAGCTGCCCATCGATCGGGCGAGTTCGGCGGCGTTCAGGATCTGGCCGTGGTAGTGCGCCAGCATGGTCCAGAATCTTCCGAGCTGCGCGGCGGGTATCCTGATTCCCAATTGCGGGATATCCCGTTCCAGAAATGTTCGCACGAACGCGGTCCGCCATGCCAGGCTGGCTTGATCGGTCGGCGCGAGCCAGGCGCGGGGAAAGCCTCCGCGCGTCCACAGTGTGGAGGCCGGGGTCTCCGCCGGAAGTTCCCCGAGACTCAATCCTCCCATATCGACGAACGAAGTCCTTCCCGCGAGCGAATCCGAAACACTCCGGACGAGCGTATCGGAGGCGCTTCCGAGGAGCAGGAACCTTGTGGTAGCCGATTCGCGATCCGCAAGGACCCGCAAGATCGGGTAGAGGTCGGGCCGCCGCTGGATTTCGTCGAGGATGACCAGGCCGGTCGCGGCTCCAAGGGTGAGGCTGGGGGTGCGGAGCGCGGCATCGTCCGCCGGATCTTCAAGATCGTAGACCTTCGCGCCCGACTCCCGTGCCAGCATCCGCGCAAGGGTAGTCTTGCCGCACTGGCGCGGGCCCAAAAGCGTGACGATGGGCGTGACCTCGAATGCCTGGCGTATGCGCTGCAGCAGACCGGGACGTTCAATCATGATATCAATCATAATCATTGAAAAACAGGACTTCAAGTCCTGTTTTTCAAGGTAAAATCAGTTCATCGAAGATTGTTGTTCAGCGGATCGAGCCCTGCGGATTGCCCACGAGGGCGTCCAGCACGGCGCGCGTGGCGGCGCCGCGCCCCATGGTGAAGAAATGCAGGCCCGGGGCGCCGGAGTCCAGCAGGCCGCGGCAGAGGCGGACCGCCCAGTCGATGCCGACGGCGCGTTCCTCGGCGGGGCTGCGGGCTTCCTCCATCGCGCGCACGAAGTCCTGCGGCAGGTCCAGGAAAAAATTCCGCGGGATCGACTCGATCGACGATGCC
This sequence comes from uncultured Treponemataceae bacterium, assembly GCA_964428265.1. Lineage (GTDB taxonomy): Bacteria > Spirochaetota > Spirochaetia > Treponematales > Rectinemataceae > CAYRXK01. The sequence goes on along the minus strand of CAYRXK010000054.1, from coordinate 4,514 downwards.
TTCAGGATCGGCTTGATGCCGGGGATTATCGGAATGGTAACGCCCATGGCGCGCAGGCGGCGCACGAGCTCGGCGTAGGGCCCGGCGTCGAAGACCATCTGCGTGATGGCGAAGTCGGCGCCGGCGCGGATCTTGGCGGCCAGGTGTTCGACGTCGCTGTCCAGGTTGGGGGCGGCGAAGTGCTTTTCCGGATAGGCGGCGACACCGATGGTGAAGGCGGTGGGCTTGCCTTCGGCGGGCGGGGTGTAGTCGCCGCGGTTCAGGCGTGCGATATGCGACACGACATCGACGGCGTGGTCGTAGGTTTCGGCCGGGGCAGGGCGCCTGCCCAGGGCCGCGGGCGCGTAGCGGTCGTCGCCCATGACGACGAACACGTCGCGGAAATTGGCGTAATGCAGGTCGATGAGGAGGTCTTCCACCGCGAGGGGGTCGGCCATGGCGCCGACGATGTGCGGCATGGCGGCGATGCCGAAGGCGTCGCGAAGAGCCACCGCGGTGCCCAGGGTGCCGGGCTTGGTGCGCAGCGCCACGCGCGCCGGGCCGTTGGCGGAGTCGGCCCAGGCCTTGCCGCCGGGGTGGTCGGTGACCGACACGAAGGCCAGGTCGTGGGCGGCGATGGATTCCACGGCGGAAAGGATGCCTTCGAGGTCGCCGCCGCGCGCGGGGGGAACGACCTCGATCGAGAGGCAGGGGCCCTTGCCGATGGATTCGAGCACTCGTCTCGGCGTGGTGGTCTTCATGTCCGGATGCTAGCCCGCGCGCCGAGCCGGGATCAAGCCATGGTTTTCGTCACGCCAGTTTTCGTCACGCCATGAACAGGAGCGCGGCATGGCGCGCCGCGAAGGCCGCGATCCAGGCGAGCGCGAGCGACCAGGCCACCTGGAAGGCGAGCCATTTTCCGCCCGCTTCCGACCTGATGGCGGCCAGCGCGGCCAGGCAGGGCGGCATGATCAGGATGAACAGCATGAGCGCGATGGCCACGGATGCGTCCATGCCGGGCGCCGCCGCGAGCGCGGCCCTCAACCCTTCGTCTCCGGATTCGCCCCCCTGCCCGTACAGGATGCCCAGCGTGGACACGACGGTTTCCTTGGCGGCGAAACCCGTGATGGAGGCGACCGCGATTTTCCAGTCGAAGCCCAGCGGCGCGAGGACGGGCACCACGAAGGCGCCGATCCTGCCCGCGGCGCTGTACGAGAGCCGGAAGGCGTCCGGATCGGGGTTCGCGGCGAGCGCGGCGGAATCCGGGGCGGGAAAGGTGGTGATCGCCCAGATGATGATCGACGAAATCAGGATGACGGTGCCGGCTTTTTTCACGTACTGCCAGGTCCTGGACCAGACGTGCCAGAGGATGCCCTTGGCGGTGGGCACGCGGTAGGGCGGCAGTTCCATCACGAAGGATGTCGTGGGGCCCTTGAGCACGGTGCGCCGCAGTATCAGGGTCGAGAGGAGGGCCAGGACGATGCCCGCCAGGTAGACCAGCATGACGACCGTGCCCGGGCGCCGCGGGAAAAAGGCGCCGGCGAGCAGGACGTGCACGGGCATTTTCGCGCCGCAGCTCATGAAGGGAATGGCGAGGATGGTGGCGATGCGGTCGCGCGGGCTTTTGAGCGTGCGCGTGGCCATGATGGCGGGCACCGAGCAGCCGAAGCCGAGGACCATGGGCAGGAAGCTCTGCCCGTGCAGGCCGATGGCGTGCAGGAAGCGGTCGGTCAGGAAGGCGGCGCGCGACATGTAGCCGACATCCTCCAGGATGGCCAGGCACAGGAACAAAATGACGACCAGCGGCACGAAGGAAAAGACGCCGCCCACGCCGCCGATGACGCCGTCGACGATGAGCGATTTCGGAAGGCCGTCGGGCATGGCGGCGGATACCGCGCCGGAAAGCGCCGTGAACAGCGATTCGAGCCACCGCGCGGGCAGATCGCCCAACGCGAAAGTGAGGGTGAACACGCCCCACATGATGCCCAGGAATATCGGGATGCCCGCGATCGGGTGCATGAGGGCGGCGTCGATCAGTTCTCCGGCGTAGCGGCGGCGGCGCGCGTGGGCGACCCGGACCGACTCGGCGAGGGCGCCGCGGATGTAGCCGTAGCGCTGCTCCGAAATCACGATTTCGGAATCCTTGCCGAAGTGGCCGCCGATCCAGCGGCGGGCTTCCTCCGCGATGCGCGCGACGGAGGCGCCGTCGCGGTGTTCGGCAGCCAGGCGGGCGGCGGCGTCCGGGTCTCGTTCGAGGAGTTTTACCGCGAACCATCGCGCGGGGTAGGCGGCCGAGAAGGCGTTGTCCTTTTCCAGCGCGGCAACAAGGGTTGCGATGCGCGATTCGATTTCCTCGCCGTAGCGCTGGCCGCGCGGCGCTGCTCCGGCGCGCGCGCCGACGGCATCCAGGACCGCGTCCAGGAGTGCTTCGGTGCCCTGGCCGGTACGAGCGACGGTGCGGACCATCGGTATGCCGAGCGCGTCGGCGAGGGCGACGCGGTCGATGGTGATTCCCTTCGCCTCGGCCTCGTCGGTCATGTTGAGCGCGCCGACGACGGGCAGGCCCAGTTCCATGAGCTGCAGGCCGAGGAAGAGGTTGCGCTCCAGGTTGGTCGAATCAAGGACGTCGATGACGATGTCGGGGCGTTCCTGCAGCATGAAATCGCGGGTGACCACTTCGTCCAGAGCGTAGGCGGTAAGGCTGTAGATGCCCGGAAGGTCGGTGATGACAAGGTCGACGCCGCGGTGCGCCAGGCGGCCTTCGCGCTTTTCCACCGTGACGCCGGGGTAATTTCCGACCTTGTGGTGGGTGCCGGCCAGGGCGTTGAAGAGGCTGGTCTTGCCCGAGTTCGGGTTGCCGGCCAGGGCGACGCGGATGGCGCGGGGCGTCGCGCCGATGGCGGGGCCGCGCGACGTGTCGCGCATCGTGTCGCGCATCGTGTCGACGCGGACGGCGTTCGGGGTGTCGCAGCAGGCGCTCATGCGGTCACCTCGATCTGGGCGGCTTCGGAGGCGCGCAGGACCAGTTCGTACGCGCCGAGGCGCACGTGCACGGGCCCGCGGAACGCCGCGCGGCGCACCAGGGTTCCCGTGGCTCCCTCGACGAATCCCATATCCACCAGGCGCTTGCCGATTTCTCCCGAAACCCGGACGCCCGAAACGGTGAACGATTCGCCGGGCTTGCGGTCGAGCAGGTTCATGACAGGCGCTCCCTGGCGGCCGACGCTTCCTTAGCGGCGCATACCGGGCAGAGCCCGAGCAGTTCCATGCGGTGGCTCGTGGGAACGAATCCGTGCCGCGCGAACACGGCTTCCTGCGCGCGCTCTATGCCCGGATCGAAAAATTCGACGATGGCGCCGCAGCGCACGCAGCGCAGGTGGTCGTGGTGGTCGTGCCGGTACGAGTGTTCGTAGGTGCGGGGGCCGTCGTCCTGGCAGGCTTCGCGCGCCAGGCCCGCCTCGGTCAGGAGGCGCACGGTGCGGAACACGGTGGCCTGCCCGATGCCCGAATCCAGCCGCCGGGCCGCCGCGAGCAGGGATTCCGCGGTTATGTGCCCCTCGGTGGCCAGGAAGGCGTCGAGCACGGTTTTCCGCGTCGAGGTCATTTTAAGGCCGCGCTCCCTGAGCCAGGATTCGAGGAGGGCGTATTCGTCGCGGTGCTTCATGATATTGAGAATCATTATCACCAAAAGGACGGTCAGTCAATCCCCTCCACCGGAGGGGCCTCGACCCGAATTTCCCCGAAGGGGCCTCCCCCTTGAATCGCCCGGCGCGGATTCCTAGAATCCGTACATGGACAAGCACCGCTTCACCTACCAGGACATCCACAACACCGCCAAGGATATCGCCGACCGCGTGCGCGAGAGCGGGTTCGAACCCGACGTGATCGTGGCCATCGGCACCGGTGGATTCATTCCGGCGCGCATCATCCGCACCTTCCTCGGCAAGCCGATCCTGGCCGTGGGCGTGGCCTACTACGACGCGAACGACCGCCCGACCGACCTGCCGCACAAGGTGCAGTGGATCGAGGAAGCCGAGCGCAAGCTGGCCGGCCGGAAAATCCTTCTGGTGGACGAGGTGGACGATTCACGCACGACGCTGGAGTATTGCATCCGCGAGCTGATGCGCCACAAGCCGGCGGAAATCGCGGTGGCGGTGCTGCACGACAAGCGGAAGGAAAAACGCGGCGTGATTCCGTCCGAAGTGAAGCATTATTTTTCGGGCCGCACCCTGCCCGACATCTGGGTGTTCTATCCCTGGGACGCGCTGGACATGGAAGAGCACGACAGGATCGCGGCGCAGCAGCCGCCGCTGCCCATGCTGGAGGCCGAGCACCCGGTGATACAGGCGGCGCGGTAGATTCGGGGGCGGGTTCGTCGGGGTCGAGGGTCAGCCGCGGGCGGACCTGGCGGTCAGCCCCCGGCAGACCTCACGGTCAACCGCCGGCGATGAGGTGGAAAAGTTCCAGGTCGTCGCCGTCGCGCACGATCGCCGTTTCGCGCGCCTCGCGGGGGATGACGGTGCCGTTGAGCGTGG